>NZ_NOIW01000149.1:0-10197 GCF_002708645.1 Sphingobium sp. IP1 | reverse complement strand
GCCCGGACGTGCCCGTGCCGGCCGCGAACAAGGTGCAGCGTTTCCCCGCCCATGTCGAACAGCCGGTCATCCTGCGCCATGATGGCGACAAGGAGCAGGCGGCTGCCGTCATGGCCTGGCCGACCTCGGGCGGCTTTGCGCTGACGAAGGAGGCGCGCCAGCTCGAAATCCTGACCCAGATCTTCAATGACCGGCTGTTCGACAAGCTGCGCTCGACCGAGGGCGCCGCCTATTCGCCGAGCGTGCAGAATAGCTGGCCCTTCTCCTATGACAGTGGCGGCTATATCTTGGTGACCAGCCAGGTGCGGCCGGACCGGGTCAATTATTTCTACAGCGTCGTGAAGGAAACGGCGGCCGATCTGGCGAAGACGCCGATCAGCGCCGACGAACTGCAACGGGCGGTGGCGCCGATGCGGCAGTTGCTGATGCGCGCCAGCACCGGCAATGCCTTCTGGATGGGGCAGATGGAGGGATCGACCCACGACCCCCGCTATGTGCAGGCGATGCAGACCATGAGCCAGGATCTGCTCAACGTCACACCGGCCGATATCCAGGCGCTGGCGACCAAATATCTGGTGCCGGGCAAGAGCTGGTCGGCGGTGGTGCTGCCGCAGGGTGTCGCCGCCAAATAGGCGGCTGGATCAGGCGGAGGAGACTTGCGCGTCCTCCGCCTGCAGCAATTGCTCGTAGAGCCGCGCATATTCCAGATGCATGTTGCGGAGTGCCGGTGTGGCCGATCGCGCTGCCAACTGGCGATTGCGGTCGCGTCGCTGCTCGAAATAGGCGCGGCCGAAATTTGCTTCCAGATCCATGAAATACCTCCCTCGATTGATCCTCCAATGGGCGGGGCGCCAACAGGTTGCGGGCAGCGCAGCGGCTTGCGGTGGACGGGGGTGAAACAGGGGCGGGTGGCGCGATGCCGCCATCCATCTTTGCCCTTGATGCTGGCGGGCTTTGGTCGCTAGGTCAGGGGCTTGGGGCAATGATGATCCGGCCATACGCGGCCCGGACATCGATCGCCCAAGGGGATTTGCATCGCATGTTGAAGACTGTCCGGGCATCGGCCATGGCCACCACCATCCTGTTGTCGCTGGCTGCCGCGCCGGCGCTTGCCGAGCAGGTGGTCGTCACTGCGGACCATATGGTCGATGTGCTGGCCGGCAAGACGGTCGATCATCCGGCTATCTTCATTACCGACGGTCGCATTACCGGCATCGCCGACGCGCGCACCGTGCGCTGGGGCAGTGACGTCCGTCATATCAACCTGTCGGGCAAGACCATCCTGCCGGGCCTGATCGACATGCACGTCCATTTGACCAGCCTGGCGGAAGTGGGCGGCTATCAGGGGCTCCGCTACACCGACAGTTTCTGGACCGCTGTGGGCGTCAAGAATGCGCGGATCACGCTGAAGGCCGGTTTTACCACGGTGCGCAATGTCGGGTCGGCCGATTTCGCCGATGTGGGCCTCAAACAGGCGATCGAGGAGGGGCAGATTGTCGGGCCGCGGATCATCCCGGCCGGCTATGCGATCGGCGCAACTGGCGGCCATTGCGATGGCGGTGGCCTGCCGCCCTCAATGGACCGCAAGGAGCCTTCGGTGGTCGACAGCCCGCAGGAGGGCCGCGCCAAGGTGCGCTGGCTGCACAAATATGGCGCGCGCGTGATCAAGATCTGTGCGACCGGCGGCGTCTTCTCGCTGGGCGACGCGGTCGGCGCGCAGCAACTGAGCTTTGACGAGATGAAGGCGATCGCCGACGAGGCGCATATGCTGGGCCTCAAGGTGGCGGCGCACGCCCATGGCAATGACGGTATCCGCACCGCGATCGAGGCGGGGATCGACACGATCGAACATTGCAGCCTGGCCGATGACGAGACGATCAAGCTGGCGGCCAGCAAGAAGACCTGGTTCGATATGGATATCTATAATGACGATTATATCCTGGCGACCGGCACGGCCAATGGCACGGAACAGGAAAGCCTGGACAAGGAAAAGCTGATCGGGCGTCTTCAGCGCGAAACCTTCCGCAAGGCAGTGAAGGCCGGCGTGCCGATGCTGTTTGGCACCGATGCCGGCGTCTATCCCCATGGCGACAATGGCAAGCAGTTCGCCAAGATGGTCGAATGGGGCATGACCCCGATGCAGGCGATCCAGGCGGCGACCGTCAGCGGCGCCAGGGCACTGGGCTGGGAAGCCGATGTCGGCGCGATCGCCGTCGGCCGTTATGGCGATATCGTTGCGGTCCAGGGCGATCCGCTCAAGGACGTCACCCTGCTGCAGCATGTCAGCGACGTGGTGAAGGGCGGCGAACTGGTGGAGTGATCCGCCGCTGCCGGTTCACGATCGGTGTGAACCGGCTTTCGCTGCGATCAGCGCACGGCCTTCAGGCCTGCCACGATCATCTGGGCGGCGCGCCGGGCCGACGCCTCCGGGCTGAGATTGGGGCGCGACAGGCTGCGATGGCCCAGGCCGAACATGCAGGCCAGGATCATCTCCTCCGCGCCGTCCAGTGCCTCGCCCGAAAGCTCAGGATTGGCGGCGCATGCAAAGTCGCGAATATCGTCGCGGAAACGGCCGCACATGGTGCCGATCATCTCGCCGACCGTCGGATTGCGGAAGCTTTCGGCAAGGATGTCGAAGGACAGCGCCTCATCCTTTTCGTCAATGACGTGCAACATCAGTTGCTCGAACGTATCGTCGATGCTCAACTCGCCACTGTCGAGTCGTTTGCGCAGGATATCGACGTCCTCCGCCCACTGATCGGCGTCGGCATGGACGATAGCCTCGATGATATCTTCCTTTCCTTTGAAAAGCCGATATATTTGCCCCACTGATACCTGTGCGGCGGAAGCGAGTTCGGCCATGGACGTCTGGTGGAAACCATGGCTGTTGAACAGGTCTCGCGCCGCTGCAAGTACACGGTCGCGACTGCTTTTTTCATGCTGCGCTGCAACCATTTTACCCTCGGAAAATTGTTTTTCTCTTGAATTCCCTCTGACAGCTTCTTAGGTGCGCGGCAAGCGGAATGAACGTTCATTCCGGTCCTGCGATATTTATCGGATTGGGAAAATTGATGCAAAAGGGGAACTTCTTCGGATTGCTGGCCTGTGTTTCGGCCCTTGCGCTGAGCGCTTGCGGTCAGGAAGCGCCGCCCGCACCGCCGCCGCCGAGCGTGGGCGTGGTGACGCTCAAGACCGAGTCGGCACCGTTGCTGAACGAACTGCCGGGCCGCATCTCGGCTTTTGAAACGGCCGAAGTCCGGCCGCAGATCAGCGGCGTGATCCGCCGCCGCCTGTTTACCGAAGGCGGCAATGTCCAGGCCGGGCAACTGCTCTACGAGATCGAGGACGCGCCTTATCGCGCGGCGCTCGCCCAAGCCCAGGGTTCGCTGGCCAATGCCCAGGCGGCGATCCGCTCGACCGGGCTGCAGGCCCAGCGTTACAAGGATCTGGTCGGCATAAACGCGGTGTCGAAGCAGGAATATGATGACGCGGCGGCCGCGGCCCAGCAGGCGCGCGCCAATGTTGCGGCGCAGCAGGGCGCGGTACAGGCAGCGCAGGTGAACCAGAATTTCACCCGCATCCGCGCGCCGATTTCGGGCCGTATCGGCCGTTCGCTGCTGACGCCGGGCGCGCTGGTCCAGACCGGTCAGGCCGATCCGCTGACCACCATCCAGCGCACCGACCGCGTCTATGTCGATGTGACCCAGTCCGCCGCGCAGATCATCGACCTCAAGCAGGCGATGAAGGCTGGCGGCATCAGCGAGGCGCAGGGCGCCCGCATCCAGCTGATCCTGCCCAATGGCAGCGTCTATCCGGGTGAAGGCCGCTTGCAATTTGCCGATGTGACGGTGGATTCCAGTTCGGGCGCGGTCACGCTGCGCGCGATCTTCCCCAACGCCGACGGCCTGTTGCTGCCGGGCATGTATGTCCGCGCCAAGCTGATCGAGGGTGAGCGCACCCAGGCGATCCTGGCCCCGCAGCAGGGCATTTCCCGCGACGCGCGCGGCCGGGCTACGGCGATGGTCGTTGGCAAGGACAACAAGGTCGAGATGCGCCAGGTCACCGTCGACCGCGCGATCGGCGACAAGTGGATCGTCACCAGCGGCCTGAAGCCGGGCGATCAGCTGATCGTCGAGGGGCTGGTCAACCTGCGCCCCGGCACGGTGGTGAAGCCCGGCGCGCCGCAGCAGGTGACCGCGCCTGAAGGCGGCGCTGCCGCGCAGGGCGGCGCCAAGCCGGCCGCTGCACAAGGCGCGTCGAACGCGGGCGAGGCGCACTAAGCCATGGCCCGTTATTTTATCGACAGGCCCATCTTCGCATGGGTCATCGCCATCGTCATCATGCTCGCGGGCCTGCTCGCGATCCGGTCGCTGCCGGTCGCGCAGTTCCCGGAAATCGCCCCGCCGGCGGTGACGATCCAGACCACCTATCCCGGTGCCAACGCCCAGACGCTGGAAAGCACGACGACGCAGATCATCGAGCAACAGCTCAAGGGCATCGACAATCTGCGCTATTTCTCGTCCACCAGCGATGGTTCGGGCAATCTCAACATCACCCTGACCTTCGAGCAGGGCACCGATCCTGACATTGCGCAGGTGCAGGTGCAGAACAAGCTGTCGCAGGCGACCCCCCTGTTGCCGCAGGAAGTGCAGCAACAGGGCCTGCGCGTGGGCAAGTCCACGTCGAGCTTCCTGCTGATCATGGCGGCCTATTCCGACGACGGCATCCATGATCAGGAGGACGCGGCGGACTTCATCGCGTCCAGCCTTCAGGATCCGCTGAGCCGCGTTACCGGCGTCGGCGATACCCAGCTGTTCGGTTCGCAATATGCGATGCGCATCTGGCTCGACCCCTACAAGATGGCCAATCTGGGCGTGACCACCGGCGACGTTAAGTCGGCGATCACCGCGCAGAATGCCCAGGTGTCGGCCGGCCAGATCGGTGGTTCGCCTTCGCCCAAGGGCCAGGCGCTCAACGCCACCGTCACCGCCCAGTCGCGCCTGCGCACGCCGGAGGAATTCCAGAATATCCGCCTGCGCAGCAACAGCGACGGTTCGGTCGTGTTGATGAAGGATGTCGCCAAGGTCGAGCTGGGCGCGGAAACCTATGGTTTCGGCGTGAAGTTCAACGGCCATCCGGCATCGGGTTTCGGCATCAAGCTGGCACCGGGCGCCAACGCGCTCGACACGGTGGAAGCGGTCAAGGCGCGCGTCGACCAGCTGTCGAAGAATTTCCCCAGCTGGGTCAAATATGACTTCCCGGTCGATAACTCGACCTTCGTCAAGCTGTCGGTGGAGCAGGTGGTCCACACCCTGTTCGAAGCCGTGCTGCTGGTGTTCGTCGTCATGTTCCTGTTCCTGCAGAACTGGCGCGCGACGCTGATCCCGACGATTGCGGTGCCGGTGGTTCTGCTGGGCGCGCTGGCGATCCTGAGCGCCGCCGGCTTCACCATCAACACCCTGACCCTGTTCGGCATGGTGCTGGCGATCGGCCTGCTGGTCGACGACGCGATCGTCGTCGTCGAGAATGTCGAGCGTCTGATCCAGGATGAAGGGCTCAGCCCCAAGGAAGCGGCCAAGAAGTCGATGGACGAGATCAGCGGCGCGCTGATCGGCATCGGCCTGGTGCTGTCGGCGGTGTTCCTGCCCATGGCCTTCTTCGGCGGCTCGACCGGCGTCATCTTCCGCCAGTTCTCGATCACCATCGTGTCGTCGATGATCCTGTCGGTGCTGGTCGCGTTGATCCTGACCCCGGCGCTGTGCGCCACCATCCTCAAGCCCGCCTCGCACGGGCATAGCTGGAACGGGCCGATCGGTTCGATCCTCGGCCGCTTCTTCGACTGGTTCAACCGCACCTTCGACAAGGGCGTGGTGCGCTATGGCAAGGGCGTGGAGAAGGTCGAGCGCAGCTGGGTTCGGACCATGCTGGTCTATGGCCTGGTGGTGGTCGGCATGGCCTTCATCTTCCTGCGCCTGCCCAGCGGCTTCCTGCCGGACGAGGACCAGGGCATCATCATCAACCAGGTGTCGCTGCCCGCGGGCACGACGCTGGAAGAGACCGAGCGGGCCCTCGCCCGGATGCGCGACCATTATCTGGTCGACGAGAAGAAGAATGTCTCGGCCGTGTTCACGGTCGCCGGCTTCGGCTTCGTGGGCCAGGGCCAGAATGTCGGCATCGTCTTTGCCCGTATGAAGGACTGGCATGAGCGGTCGGGTGCGGACAATCGCGTGCCTGCGATCGCCCTGCGCGCCAATATGGCGTTCCAGAAGATCTCGTCGGGCATGGCCTTCGCCTTCGTACCGCCGGCCGTGCAGGAACTGGGCAACGCGTCCGGTTTCGACTTCCAGCTGCTCGATCAGGCCAATCTTGGTCATGAGAAGCTGCTGGAAGCCCGCAACCAGTTGCTGGGCATGGCGATGGGCGACAAGCGCCTGGCGCAGGTCCGTCCCAATGGCCTGGAAGATACGCCGCAGCTGAAGCTGAATGTCGATCAGGCCGCAGCCGGTGCGCTGGGCATCGCCCAGTCGGACGTCAATGACACGATCAGCACCAATCTGGGCGGATCCTATGTCAACGACTTCATCGACCGTGATCGTGTGAAGCGCGTCTATGTCCAGGCCGATGCACCGTTCCGCACCTCGGCCGACGCGATCAACGCCTATCATGTGCGTGGCAGCACGGGCGTGATGGCGCCGCTCTCCGCCTTCTCCACCACGGAATGGGTCCAGGGCCCGGCCCGTCTGGAGCGCTATAATGGCGTGCCGTCGATGAACATCCAGGGCGCCCCGGCACCTGGCGTGTCGAGCGGCACCGCGATGCAGGCGATGGAAGAGTTCGCGGCCAAGCTGCCGGCCGGTATCGGCTATGCCTGGAACGGCATTTCCTATGAGGAACAGACCTCCGGTGGACAGGCGCCCTATGTCTATGCGCTCTCGATGCTGATCGTCTTCCTCTGCCTGGCTGCGCTCTATGAAAGCTGGTCGGTGCCGATCGCGGTCATGCTGGTCGTGCCGCTGGGCGTGCTCGGCGCGGTGATCGCGGCGACGCTGGCGGGCCTCAACAACGACATCTATCTGCAGGTGGGTCTGATCACGACCATCGGCGTGTCGGCGAAGAACGCGATCCTGATCGTGGAATTTGCCGAAGAGAAGATGCGCGAAGGGCTGCCGCCCGCCAAGGCGGCGCTGGAAGCGGGCAAGCTGCGTCTGCGGCCGATCCTGATGACCAGTTTCGCCTTCATCTTCGGCGTGCTGCCGCTGGCCGTGTCCAAGGGCGCGGGCGCGGGTGGCCAGAACGCCATCGGCTGGGCCGTGGTCGGCGGCATGCTGTCCGCCACCGTACTCGCCATCTTCTTCGTGCCGGTCTTCTTCACCGTGGTGAAGCGGTTGTTCCGCGAACATCATGAAGGGGAAGAACAGCGTAACGCCGACGGCGAAACGCCGAACGCACCGCAGGAGGCATAAGAATGTTGCGTAATATCAAAGCAATGTCGGTCGCCTCTTTGGCGCTGACGCTGGCCGCCTGTGACATGGCGCCCAAATATGCCCGCCCCGAACTGCCGGTGCCGCAGGCCAGCCCCCAGGGGCCGGCCTATGCGGCCGCGGCGGACGGCGGCGCGGCGATCGTGCCGGCCGATACCGCCTGGCGCGATTTCTTCACCGACCCGCGGCTGGTGCGGGTGATCGAGACGAGCCTCGCCAACAATCGCGACCTGCGCATTGCGGTCGCCAATGTCGAACAGGCGCGGGCGCAATATAAGGTGCAGCGGGCCGATCTGCTGCCGACCGTCGGGGCCACCGGCACGGCGACCTATTCGGAACAGCCGCTGGTCCAGTTCGGCCAGAGCCAGCGCCTCAACACCGACGTCTATCAGGCGCAGGTCGGCATCTCTGCCTGGGAAATCGACCTGTTCGGCCGGGTGCGGAACCTGACCAAGGCGGCGCAGGAGCAATATTTCGCCTCGGTCGAAAACCGCAACGCGGCCCAGACCGCATTGGTGGCGGAAGTGGCGACGGCCTGGGTGAACATGGCCGCCGATCAGGAATTGCTGTCGATCGCGCGCACGCTGGCGACCGCGTTCAAGGAGACGCTGGACCTTAACAAGGCCCGCTTCGACAAGGGCATCGCGTCCGAACTGGAAGTGCGCGAGGCACAGACCAGCTATGACCAGGCGCGCGCCGCCATTGCCAGCGCCACCACGCTGGTCGCGCAGGACCAGAATGCGCTGAACCTGCTGGCGGGCACGACGCTCGGCAGCGAGGATCTGCCCTCCGCCCTGCCGGAAGGCCATGTCACGCTCGACAATCTGCCGGCGGAACTGCCCTCGACCCTGTTGCTGCGTCGGCCCGACATCGCGTCGGCCGAGCATCAGCTGATCGCGGCCAACGCCAATATCGGTGCGGCGCGGGCGGCCTTCTTCCCGCAGCTGTCGCTGACGGCGGCGCTGGGCACGGTCAGCCTTGGTCTGTCCGGCCTGTTCAAGTCGGGCAGCGACACCTGGTCGGTGGCGCCCAGTGCGACCCTGCCGATCTTCGACTTCGGCCGGAACAAGGGTAATCTTCGCTATGCGAAGGCGACCTATGACGCGATGCTCGCCACCTATGAAAAGAGCGTGCAGACCGGCTTCCGCGAAGTCGCCGATGCGCTTGCCCGGCGCGGCACGATGACCGATCAGGTCGAGGCGCAGACCTCGCAGCGCGATGCTGCGCGCAAGGCCTATGACCTGACGCAGGCCCGCTTCCGCGCGGGTGTCGACGGCTTCCTGCCGACCCTGGTGTCGCAGCGGACCCTGTCGAGCGCGGAGCAGAGCCTGGTGACGACGCGGCTGGCGCGGCTCACCAACATGATCGAACTGTATCGCGCTATGGGTGGTGGCCTGAAATGATGCGGCCTGCCGCTTGCGGACTTTGACCGCAAGCGGCAGGAAGCGGGGGCGGGGATCATCGCATATCTCCAGTGATGACGCATGGAGGATGACGATGACCCTGGCCTGTATGACGATGCCCTCGCCGGTGGGCGACCTGACGCTGGTCGCGAGTGACGAAGGATTGATGGCGGTCCTGTGGCCCGACGATGATCCCGCCCGCGTCCGCCTGGGCGCCCGGTCCGAAGGGACCGACCATCCGGTGCTGCGCGACACGGCCTCCCAACTATCGGAATATTTCGCCGGTCAGCGGCAGCATTTCTGTGTCCCGCTGCATTTTCAGGGCACGGATTTCCAGCGCCAGGTCTGGGCCGCGCTGCTCGACATCCCGTTCGGCGAGACGCGCAGCTATGCCGACATCGCCCGCGCCATCGGCCGCCCGACCGCGACCCGCGCCGTCGGCGCCGCCAATGGCCGCAACCCGATCTCGATCATCGCGCCATGCCACCGGGTGGTCGGCAGCAATGGCTCGCTCACCGGCTTTGCCGGCGGGGTCGAAACCAAGAAATATCTGCTCGATCTGGAAGGGGCATCCGCAATGACCGGGGGGCTGCAGGCGATACTGCTGTGATTGACCGTCTTTCATGGTCATAAAGCCCGCGGAGGGCCCGTGCGGTGTGGCCCTATTTCGTCATGCTGAAACTGGCCTTCATGAACAGGCCGAAAGTCACTTCATCTTCGCGCGAGGCGTAGCCGATCCTGAAACCGGGCAGGATCTGCGCGTCTCCCTTGGGAATGAGATAGACGGGCAGTTCCACGCCATAATCGTCGCTTAGGGTCCGTACTCAATAAGGTTGCGCGCGCGCGATGGCGCTGATTCAAGGGTTAGTGCGAGAGCAGGAGACCTTGATGGCACGGCAGTTGACGTGGTTGAGCGATGCGGAGTGGGCAAAGATCGAGCCTTTGTTGCCGCAGGGTCGTAAAGGAGCGCGGCGGGTCGATGATCGAAGGGTGATTTCGGGCATCGTCCACATGCTCAAGATCGGCGCGCGGTGGCGCGACTGCCCGCCGGAATATGGCCCCTACACGACGATCTACAACCGCTTCCATCGCTGGAGCCAGCAAGGTGTATGGTTCGAGGTCTTCGAGGCGCTGACTGGATACAGTGGGGTTTGGGGCTCGTCCGCGATCGACTCGACCAGCATCAGGGACTGTCAGGATTTCCGTGTGTGGCCGGGCATAATGGGCAACAAGGAGTCCCACTATGTCACGACGCAAAGAACCTGCCATACCGAATGAGCTTCTCGATCAGCTTTTGGCGGGCGGCGCTGCCA
>NZ_NOIW01000148.1:0-10219 GCF_002708645.1 Sphingobium sp. IP1 | reverse complement strand
CGACCAGAAGTGGACGTTCCTCCCCGGAACGGGGAGGTGGCAGCGCGAAGCGCTGACGGAGGGGCAGGTGCCTCTTGGCGCTGCGCTATCCGGCCTGTGCCCCTCCACCACTCGCTACGCGAGCGGTCCCCCTCCCCGTGCCGGGGAGGAATGTCTTGTTCCCACCCAAATTCGCCGCCCTTCCCGTCCATCATCCGGCCTGTCCTACAGGCCGCCTGTCTGATCTACTGCCCGGATGGATCATCATCCCCCCGCCTTTCCACCCCTGTCATGGCCCACTGCGCGCGGGCCATCGACGCGTGGTGATCGCGCCATAGGGGCGTTCCTGGTGCGCGGCAGAAGCGCGACTGTCGCGTCACAGGGGCGATGCGGGCGCAGATTCGACACCCGCGCCCCATGGGCGGTGACGCGCCACCGGCGCAAAGCTGGCGCGTCGCAGGCGCGTTCCCGGCGCATTTGCCCCAAAAAGCCCGATAACGGTGTGAACTTCGGGAGACGCGCGCGCCTATGCTCAGCCCAGCGGCCGCCGCGCGCGCAGCGCCTGGGCCAACGTACCCTCGTCCAGATAGTCGAGTTCGCCGCCCACCGGCACGCCATGGGCCAATTGGGTCAGGCGGATCGGGAAGCGCTCCAGCCGCTCGGCCAGATAATGGGCGGTAGTCTGCCCCTCCAGAGTGGCGTTCATCGCCAACACCACCTCATCGATGCCGCCGGCCTCGACCCGCGCGACCAGCGCGTCGATGCTCAGATCCTCAGGCCGCACCCCCTCCAGTGCAGAGAGGCGCCCGCCCAGCACATGGAAGCGACCGGGGAAAAGGCGCGACTTGTCCAGCGCCCACAGGTCCGCGACATCCTCCACCACGCACAGCGCCCGCGCGTCGCGGCGCGGATCGGCACAGATGCCGCAGGGATCGACCGTGTCGACATTGCCGCAGGTCTGGCAGGTGACCAGCCGTTCATTGACCGCCGCCAGCGCGCGCAGTAGCGGCTCCAGCGCGCCCTCGCGCTTCTTGAGCAGATGCAGCACCGCGCGGCGCGCCGAACGGGGGCCAAGGCCGGGCAGTCGCGACAGCGCCTGGGTCAGCGTCTCGATTTCTGGGGATGCCATGGAACCGAGATAAGGGCTTGCAAGTCGTCCCGACAAGAGGTTTGAGAGCGATCTTGGAAATTGGCCCCAGGCAGATTTCAAATGCGGTGCCAGCCCGCTCCCCCACCCGGCCACCCAACGGCAGTATCTTGAAGGGCGGCCGGGTGGGGGAGCGGGCTGGTGCGGGAAGCGGAAAAACTATGCGTATCATTTACATGGGCACCCCCGATTTCGCTGTTCCAGCGCTCGATGCACTGGTGAAGGCCGGGCATGACATCGTCGCCGTCTATAGCCAGCCACCCCGCCCGGCCGGCCGTGGCAAGGCGCTGCGCCCCTCCCCGGTGCAGGCCCGTGCCGAGCAACTGGGGATAGAAGTGCGCACGCCCGTTTCGCTCAAGGACGAGGCGGTGCAGGCCGAATTTGCCGCGCTCGACGCCGATGTCGCGGTGGTTGCCGCCTATGGGCTGATCCTGCCGCGCGCGATCCTGGCGATGCCGCGCCATGGCTGCCTCAACATCCATGGCTCGCTGCTGCCGCGCTGGCGCGGCGCCGCGCCGGTGCAGCGCGCGATCCTGTCCGGCGACAATGTCACCGGCGTCACCATCATGGACATGGAGGCGGGGCTCGACACCGGGCCGATGCGCGCCAAGCATGTCACCCCGGTCGAGGACAAGACGGCCGGCGAATTGACGCAGGAACTGGCGGAGGCCGGTGCCGACCTGATGGTCGATGTGCTGGATGATCTTGCCGGCCATCCCCCGGTGGTCCAGCCTGAAGAGGGCGTCACCTATGCCGCCAAGATCGACAAGGCGGAGGCACGGATCGATTTCAGCCGCGACGCGCATCAGGTCGAACGGCAGATCCGCGCCTTCAACCCCTTCCCCGGCGCCTTCTTCGAATATGACGGCGAACGCTTCCGCATCCTCGCCGCCACGGTCGAGGATCATGCCGGGCCGGCGGGCGAACTGCTCGACCACAGCCTGCTGATCGGCTGCGGCCATGGCGCGATCCGTCCGACGCTGATCCAGCGCGCGGGGAAGGCGGCGATGTCGGCGGGCGAATTGCTGCGCGGCTTCGACATGCCCACCGGCAGCCGGGTCGACGCCTGATCCGATGGCCCGTTTCGCCTTCACCGTCGAATTTGACGGCCGCCCCTATATGGGCTGGCAGCGTCAGGCCCATGGCCCCAGCGTCCAGCAGGCGATCGAGGATGCGATCCATGCCGTCACCGGCGAGCGCGCGATCCTGCACGCTGCCGGCCGCACCGATGCCGGCGTCCATGGCCTGGCCATGCGGGCCCATGCCGATGTCGAAAAACCGCTGACGCCCTTTCGCCTGATGGAGGCGATCAATGCGAAGCTGCGGCCCCATCCGGTCGCGATCCTCGCCTGTGAGGAAGTCGCGCCGGACTGGCATGCCCGTTTCAGCTGCACCGGCCGCGCCTATATCTACCGCATCGCCAATCGCCGCGCGCCACTGACCCTGGAATCAGGGCTTGCCTGGCGGGTGATCCAGCCGCTCGACGCCGACGCCATGCACGATGCGGCGCAGATCCTGGTGGGCCATCACGACTTCACCACCTTCCGCTCGGTCCATTGCCAGGCGGCCAGTCCGCTGAAGTCACTGGCGATGCTGGATGTGGAGCGACAGGGCGATCGCATTGCCATCCGGGCGGAGGCGCGATCCTTCCTCCATCATCAGGTCCGTTCGATGGTCGGCTGTCTCGCGATGGTCGGCATGGGCCGCTGGAGCGCCGATGACCTGCGCGATGCGCTGGAGGCGCGCGACCGCGCCCGGCTGGCGCTCAACGCGCCGCCCGACGGCCTCTATTTCGTGCGCGCCGATTATAGCAGCGCGGTAGTCACCAGCTGATTCTTGCCGGCGCGCTTGGCCGCCAGCATCGCCTCGTCCGCGCGCGCCACGATGCTGTCCAGTTCGGTGTCATCGTCGGGGATCAGCGTGACCAGCCCAAAGCTGCCGCTGACACCGCCATGTGCGCCGCCCAGCGTCATCAGTCCGACGCGCAGCGCCTCGCCCAGATCCGTGCCTTCCTCGTCGACCAGCAGCACGAACTCGTCGCCGCCCATCCGCGCCACGACATGGCGAGGGGCGACCATATCCTCGATCAGCCGCGCCACATCGACCAGGCAACGATCGCCGGCGCTATGCCCGCGACTGTCGTTCAATTGCTTGAACCCGTCGAGATCGAGATAGATCAGGCTGACGGCGCGATGCACCTCGGCTGCCTGACGCAACAAGGCCCGCGCCCGCACCACGAAGCCGCGGCGGTTGAGCAGGCCGGTCAGCGGATCATGGATCGCATCAAAATGGGCCTGCCGCATCTCCGACAGATCCTCGACCACGGCGACATAGAATTCGGGCGCATCCCGCTCGTCACGCACCAGCGCCACGGTCAGGTTGATCCAGATCAGCGACGCGTCGGCGCGAATATAGCGCTTCTCCAGCGTATAGCGCTGCAACTCGCCCCGGTGCAGCCGGCCGAGCAGCGCGACATCGGCATCCAGATCATCGGGATGGGTGATCTGCTGGAAACCCAGCCGCATCAGCATCGCGGCCGGATAGCCGGTAATCTCCTCGAAACGGGGATTGACCGTCAGGAAGCTGCCGTCGAGCGCCACATGGGCAATGCCGACCGGCGCGTGCTGGAAGGTCGCCTGGAACCGGCGCTCCGCATTGGCCAGATTGGCCTGGATCGTCTGCGCCTCCTGGCTCAGTGCCCGCGCGACATGAGTCAGGCGGTCGATCCGGCAGATCGCATCCGGGGTCATCACGGGATCGCGATCAGGGACAATGGACTGGGCGGAGGCGATGGGCACGATGGGCGACTATTCTTTCCTGACTGGCACGCTTCCTCCTGCGCCCAACAAGGTAAAGACTCTCTTTAGATTACATAATTTACTGGCTCCAGAGTGGGTTTGAGAAAGCCGGTTCCAGCCCGCTCCCCCGCCCAACCACCCGACAGGATGACACTGGATCGGGTGGTTGGGCGGGGGAGCGGGCTGGAACCATACTGGAAATCGCCCTTTCGCGATTTTTCAAACAGGCTTTCGGATCGTCAGAGCCGGGTGCGGAACGGGGTGAAGTCGGTGCCCGCGTCATAGACGTCCAGCCCCTCGCGCCGCTTGAGACCATTGACCACCACATAGGTGACGGGCGTCAGCACCGCTTCCCAGCCGACCTTCATCGCCCAGTTGGTGACCATCACGGTCAGTACCTGCGTCGTGGTCCAGTCGCCATAGAAAGCGAGCGGGTAGAAGAGCAGGCTGTCCACCCCTTGCCCCACCACGGTCGAGCCGATGGTGCGCATCCACAGATGCCGTCCCTGGGTGATGATCTTCATCTTGGCCAGCACGAAGCTGTTGGCCAGTTCGCCCGCCCAGAAGGCGCAAAGCGAGGCAAAGACGATCCGCCAGGTGCTGCCGAACACCGCCTCATAGGCTTTCTGGTCGGGCCAGCCCTCGGCCGGCGGCAAGGCCACCACCACCCAGCTCATCAGCGCCATGAACAGCATCGCGGCAAAGCCCGCCCAGACGCAGCGCCGCGCCCGCGCATAGCCATAGACCTCTGTCAGCACGTCGCCGATCACATAGCCGAGCGGAAAGAAGAGGATGCCCGCGCCAAAGGTGACGCCGCCCAGCGACGACAGCTTGGCCGCGCCGATCAGGTTGGACAACAGCAATATGGCGACGAACGCCGCCATGAAGAAATCATAATAGCGCAGCGGCCGTGCGCCCAGCACGGTCGCGTCGATTTTCCGGATGCCCGCGTCGCTCATCCTTCAGTGCATATCCCGCCGACACACGATTGCAACGGCTGCGAAAGATTGCGCCGCAGCCCAAGCCCCGCTATCGCTCCCGCGCACGGCCCCGTAGCTCAGTTGGATAGAGCATCCGCCTTCTAAGCGGATGGTCGCAGGTTCGAATCCTGCCGGGGTCGCCAACGAAATATCGGTTGTCAGCAAGACTGCTCCTTTACTTCATTTTCGTGATCCTCTGAGAGGCAGAAATGGCTAATTTCGGCCACTTCGGTTTAAGAGGGTGTAGCGAAGTATGCGGTTTTCGCCGTCAGCGAGGAATTAGGAACGTCCCATTCAGGACGGCAAATCAAGGCGATTGAGTATCCGTCTGAGCAACGTCCAAGGCCCATCCCGGCGAGGATGTGACGATATTTGCACCCGGGTATCTATCCCCTGCACCCCTAGTCGGAGATTTTCGCACTGGAAGATCCGAGCGGTGTAATCGCTGACGTCGGCCAGCCTACTCTCGTTCTCGATCTTCATCTGAGCGATATCGAAAGCCGCTGCCTCATCGCCACCCGGCCAGATTGTGATCGTGACGACCATCATGGCCTGCGCGCCATCTCTACGGCGCGAACCTAGACTCGAGCTGCAGGTCCAGCCCTTCAGCCAACGCACTTTGAGGATTGCTGGCTACCATCGCCAAGATCGCCCCCATCGCGTCCGACACCATAGAGACCGCCAGCGGGTTGCTCGCGTCGTACCCTCTGCGGACCTCAGCCTGGTCCGCCAACTGTCTTCCATAACGAAGTCTGAGCAATCCTTTCGCCTCGGCGAGATCGCAGGCCATCATCGCATGGTAGACATGGTGGATCTGATCCACCCGCACATCGACGATCGTCGCGGTGTACAGCGTCCGACCATGGCCGGCACTCTCCCGGTCCCTGCCGGTATTCCAGAGCCCTCCGGTCGTCGCCTCCCCCGACATGTAACCGTCGCTACGGAGGATTTGGTCGACCAGATCACTGGGCGTTCCAAGCTCCAAGTCCAGGGCATGAAACATGATGCATCTCATCAACCCTGGCGCGGTCAGGCACGCTTCCAGCGGTCGCGCCCCGCCGAACGGAGGCTGCGAGCTATAGAGCCAAGCCAATGGATCGGACTGCAAGCTGTCACGCTCGAACCGAGCGCCGGTTTCGACGGCCGCGATCACGAGGCGGTCTACCATCTTGTAGGTCAAGTCGAATGAAACATCGTCAGGGCTATCACTGGCCAGCGGATCAGGGCGTCCCAACAGAGCTGAAGTGGTGAAGTAATCCAGCGCTGAGCGCTGGGTCCGTGCAGCTATTCTCTGTTCGTACATCTCGTGCGTCAGCATTGCGAAACCCTTTCTGTCACCATCCTTTTCAAGAGAAGCCTGCGCGAGTCGCACGCTCCATTTATCGACTTGTACATTCATTTCAATGATTCTGGAATTATAGAATTGAATGGCGTTCGATTTCCTGTTTCAACGGACGTCTCAACGGACATCAGCCGGCACATTCTTGATTTGGCTGACGGATCTGTCCGTCACTAACCGTTTGACCGGTTGGGATGGATCGCTGATAGTCTGGCCCATGGACTCATCAGCAATGGTCGAGGCCCTGGCTGCGCTAGGGCAACCGACTCGCCATGATATCTACCGCCTACTCGCCCGGGCGCCTGAAGGCCTGCCGGCGGGAGAAATTGCGCGCCACCTCAATGTCCCTGCAAACACGCTATCTTCCCACCTGGGAATTCTATCGCGTGCCCACCTGGTCTCCTCGCGCCGTGCGGGAAAACAGGTGATCTATCGGGCTGATACAGCCGCAGCGTCGTCCATCAGCACATACCTCAATGGTCTGGCCTCAGTGACGCCCTGAATTTTCTGAATACGCTCAGCTTCGCTCCTCGAAACTCAGGAGTGAAGAAAAATGGAAGATCGCATTGCCCACTACATGGTGACCTTCACGCCTCAGCAGTGGCCGGAAGCTTACCGGCGCGCTCTAGAAGTCGAAGAGCTCCCAAGGAAGGGCAGTCGGCGAATGGCAGCAGCTGTTACCGCTGCCGCCACTCGGCTGGGGTATAAGGAGCGCAACTTCTTCAAGATCATTCGGGCGTACAAGGACTCGCTCCAGCTGAACGATCAGGTTCTGTCCAACTACCCCCGTCAGCTTCCTGCTGAAACGAGAGCAGCTCTCGAAGAAGCCATCGCGCACGCCGGCCCGGGCGCTCGGCCAGGGGCGATCCAGTCTGCCGCCGAAGCCTTATGCGAGAAGCGTAAAATAAGTCCACCAAGCAAACGGGCAGTCCGCACGAGACTCAATCTGCCCATGGAAGTGACCGATATCGCGTCCTACACCGGCATGAATACCGACTACGCCATCGATATGTCGCCACTCGATGTGGCGGTCGATGGCCCTAATGACATCCCCTATCACGCTGTGCTCACGGCTTTCATAGATGTCAGCCGTGGCACTGCTCTCGCTCATGTCGTCACCGCAGATCGGCCAACTGCCGACGACATCCTCCAGTTGGTCACCGAGGCCGCTGAGAAGACGAGTTCCGCATCACCCGCACGCGCATCTTTGGCGATGTACCGGAACGCTCCTGTCGATGACCCGCGCACGAAAGCCCAGTTACGCTCAATCGGCATCGCCAAGTCAGACGTTCAGGTGGATTCTCGTCGGCCAGGATTGGCCCTCACTGCTATGTTCGGCACCAAGCTCGGCCGCGTGCCTCTCAATCCGCGCCGCAATCCTTCAATCCCATTCGCAATTCGCGAAACTCTGCCTCTGCCTGTCGTGCGTCCAGCCGTTGCTCTGCTTCTGGAGCGCTATCACGCTGGCCTGCAGATCAATCGCGAGGCCGAGCCCGCCGTATCAGCCGCGGCAGCGGTCCATGCGATTACCAAAGGGCCAGCCAAAGCGACGCCAACTGACGTCGCCTATGCCCAATCTCTGTCCCCGAGCAGGTAGCACGTTATCGGCAAGGTGGGATTAATGGGGCACGCTGACTAATAGGATCCCAACCGTCAGTCCCATTTGCGCCTGATTGATCTTCGAATATCCACCTTGCGTTAACTTTTGCGCGTCACATGCAAGCACATGTTCTTGCAGTATAAATTTCCGATCGAGCCAACCCGGGCGCAACATGCGCGCCTGGCGTCGATCCTGCAGCTGCAGCGAAATTTATACAACGACGCGCTCCAAAATCGGCGTGCAGCCTTTCAGCGCGGCGTCCATCTCACATACGAAGACGATACCAAGTCTCTCCCTGCGTATAGAATGGCCAACCGCCAGCATACTGCCCTGCCCTGGGGCATTAACAACTGGACCTTGCGCTGCGTCGATACCGCAATGACGAGGTATCGCGATCGCCTGACGGCCAACCCCAACGCCGGGTTCCCGCGCTTCCGCTCCGAAGAGCGTTGGCGCAGTTTTGGCGTCCACGGCGTACGAGGATGTGTTATTGCCGATGGCTACCTAACGGTCGATGGCATCGTCGGGAAATTGCGCATGCGCATGCATCGCCCTTTGCCGGCTGACGCTCGCCTCGCCAGACTCACCTTCACCCGCAGAGCCCGCCAATGGCATGTTGCCATCCTGATTGATTGCAAAGTCGGCGATCAAGAGCATAAGAAACCCGGTAGCGCATGCGGCCTCGATCTCGGCATAGAGCAACTAGCATCGCTGTCAGATGGCTCTCTCTTCGACGACACACCCCGTAAGACCACTCAGAGTTCCGCGTTGCGTCGGGCCTACCGGGCACTGGCAAGATGCCAGAAAGACTCCCGCCGAAGTAAAAAGCTGCGCGAACGCCAAGACCGCGCCAGTCAACGGGTGATAAACCTCCGTTCCACGCGGCTGCATCAGATCTCGGCGGCGATCACTAATCGATTTGAAACGATCGTGGTCGAAGATCTCGCGCTCAAACAATTTCCCCGACCAACACGCACACGACGCCCATCAGACGGCGTTGGCGCAATCGCGATACGAGAAAACGGTCAGGTGTTGGCCGAGCCAAGACCAAAGCGCCTTCTTGAGATGATCCGCTACAAAGCTGAAAAAGCTGGTGGCAAAGTCGTCGTTGTCGATCCGAGACACATTACGCAAACGTGCAATGCATGCGGATCACCAACCTCTGAAAGTAACGATGCTGACCGGCACATCTGTGCGTGCGGCGCCGATGTCCCACGAGGCACCAACAACGCAATCAACATCCTTGCGCGCGGTCTCTCCGCGCATGCGGCCGCTTTGGGTCGCAGGGTGGGCAAGGTTTTGCCCAACGCCAGCGTCTAGCTGCGCGTCCACCCGGAAATGCAGCGCGTTTGCATAGCAACTGCCTGTCCAAAGCCAGTTTGGTTTTTTCAAACCCGCTTTAGCCATACATATTCGCACTGGAACCCTGATGATCACCTTACGCCCCTCCCGCGACTTCGGCAGCTTCCGTTTGGATCATTTCCAAAGCCTTCAGCATTTCGGGCCTGAGAGCTGCGGCGGACATCCGATGCAGTGGGGCGATATGATCATGTGGAACCACGAGACGATCTCTCCCCGCGCTGCCCTGCCGCAAACTCCGCATGCCGATACCGAGATACTGACCTACGTCACCAGTGGGTTCCTCTATCACGAAGATAACCTGGGCAATGTCGGGATGCTCCAGGCAGGCAATTGTCAGATCATGTCAGCTGGAACTGGTGTCTTTATCAGGCGCGGCAATCCAGACGAAGCTGAACCAGTCGAATTCGTCCAGATCTGGCTGATGCCCAACCATCAGGCTGGCGAGCCATTTTCCGTCACGAATGGGTTCGCTGATGATGGTGAGCCGGGGCAGTTCGTTACATTGGCCAGCGGGTTCGACAATGAAGGCAATTCACTGCCAATGCGAGCCAATGCCCGCCTCTCGCGCATTGTGCTGACCGACAGTGGCACTGCGGATTACCGATTTGAAGCAGGCAATTTCGGCTATGTCGTGCCGCTCACCGGCGCTGTTCAGGTCGGTGATGTTGTCGCCAACCGCAACGACGGAATTCTCATCAACGATGTTGAAGTCATAACCATAGTCGGCGTCGGAGACGCGGAAGTGCTCCTCATAGAGCTTTCTGAAGCCTGAGGGCTGATCGCTTTAAGAAAACCTCACAGGGTGGATGACCAAGCCAAATGAATCAGATCGCTCGGGTTGTGAACGTATTTTCCACCCCATACGAAGCATGGAGTTACCGCCAGTCGGGACTGTCAGGATTTCCGTGTGCGGCCGGGCGGTTGATCATCAGGCCGCCATGGCTCTGATGAAACGTTCGCCGAAGATCACGGCAAATTGCGCCTTCGCCATGGTCCACTCACGTGGTGGCATCT
>NZ_NOIW01000147.1:0-10240 GCF_002708645.1 Sphingobium sp. IP1 | reverse complement strand
GGCGAGGAGGAATTTCATGCGGCGGCAACCCAGGCAAAGCGGATGACGATCAAGATGGCGAGCAGGAAGAGCAGCCAGTCAGCGTGGCTCATCTTGCCGCGCAGCAGCTTCAGGATCGCATGGGCAACGATGCCGAAGGCGATGCCGTTGGCGATCGAGAAGGTGAGGGGTATGAGCGCGAGGGTGAGGAAGGCGGGAACCGCCTCGAACGGTTCTTCCCAGCTGACTTCCACCAGCGGCGCCATCATCAGGCTGCCGACCAGGATCAGCGCAGGCGCCGTCGCATAGAGCGGCACCAGGCCGGCATAGGGCGCGGCGAAGATGGTGACCAGGAAGAGGAGGCCGGTGACGATGGCGGTGAGGCCGGTACGACCGCCGGCCGCGACGCCCGCTGCGCTTTCGACATAGGAGGTGACGGTGCTGGTGCCCGCCGTCGCGCCGACCATGGTCGCGGCCGCGTCGGCGATCAGGATGCGGTTGAGATTGGGCACGCTGCCGTCAGGCCGGGCGAGGCCGGCGCGCTTGGTCACCGCCATCAACGTGCCGAGATTGTCGAACAGGTCGACGAACAGGAAGACGAAGATGATTTCCAGCACGCCGATGCCATGGCTGCCGGCAAAGACCGCGCCAAGATCGAGATGGAAGGCGGTGCTGCCCAGTGCGGAAACATCATAGGGTGTCGGCGTGAAATGGAGGGCGCCGACCAGCCAGCCGAGCAGGGTGGTGGCAACGATGCCGATCAGGATCGCGCCGCGCACCTGGCGGATCGACAGGCCCGCGATCAGCGTCAGGCCGAACAGGGTGAGCAGCACCGGAGCCGAACGAAGGTCGCCGAGCGCGACCGAGGTGGCGCTGTTGGAGACGACGATACCGGCATTACGCAGGCCGATGAAGGCGATGAAGAGGCCGATGCCACCGGCAACCGCCGCCAGCAGGTGGGGCGGGATGGCGGCCAGGATCATCTGGCGGATGCCAGCGAGGGTCAGTGCCAGGAAGGCGACGCCGGAGAGGAAGACGCAGCCGAGCGCGACCGGCCAGGGGATGCCGAGGCCCAGCACCACTGAATAAGTGAAATAGGCATTGAGGCCCATGCCCGGCGCCAGTGCCAGGGGCACGTTCGCGACCATCCCCATCAGGATGCTGGCGAAGGCCGCAGCGAAACAGGTCGCAGCAGCCACGCCGACCAACGGCATGCCGGCCTCGCCCAGGATCGCCGGGTTGACCAGCACGATATAGGCCATGGTGAGGAAGGTGGTGATGCCGGCGATGATTTCCGTGCGCACATTGCTGCCGCGCGCGGCTATCTGGAAACGGCTGTCCAGCCAGGACGACAGGGGAGCGGTCATCGCGCGCAACCGGGCAGGAAAAGGGAAGGGGCCATGGCCGGCCCGGACAGCGAAGTTGACACCAGATACCCCCTATGCGCGATGGTCGCGATTGCGCGCCCTATGCCGCTGCGCACGCGCCGCGTCAAAGGTAACGATGCATCACAAATGTGTCGACCAGCCCCAGCGTTGGATGGGCAAAGGCATCGGGCACGCGGCCGACAATGGCAAAGCCCATCGCCTGCCACAGCGCCACCGCGCGATTGTTGGAGGAAACCACGAAATTATATTGCATCGCGCTGAAACCGAGATCGCGGGCCAGATCGAAGGAGGCGGCGCACATGCGCCGGGCAACGCCGCGTCCGGTTGCATGGCCAGCCGTGACATAGCCGGCATTGGCAACATGGTTGCCGCCGCCGGGCTGGTTGGCGCGGACGTAGAAGATGCCGAGCAGGGCGCCTTCCCCCTCGACGACGCGGACGGTGCGGTCCGGGGACAGCCAGAGGGCAAGGGCGTCTTTGCGGCTGATCGCTCGATCGACCGCCAGGGTTTCACCTGCGCGCAGCACTGGTTCCAGGATTGCCCAGATCGCGTCATGATCCGCCGGCGTGACCGGCCTGATTATTCCGCCTGCTTCGCCTGTTGCCATAGCGCTTCCTTCTCGTCGAGCGACAGGCCGACGAACGCGTCGCCGGCGATTGCCTCCATCTGACGGAAACGACGATCGAACTTGGCATTTCCTCCACGTAAAGCCACTTCGGGGTCAATCTTGAGATGGCGTGCGAGGTTCACGACGGCAAAGAGCAGGTCGCCGACCTCCTCTTCCCGATGGGCATGGCTGGTCGCGCTGGCGACCTCGTCCAGTTCCTCATGGATCTTGGCGATCGCGCCCTGGGCGTCGGGCCAGTCGAAGCCGGTGCGAGCAGCCCGCTTCTGCAATTTTTCGGCGCGCAGCAGCGCCGGAAGCGCCTGTGCCACGCCGGCCATGGCGCTTGGGTCAGGAATCTTGTCGGCGCGCTCGGCCGCCTTGATGCTTTCCCACTGGGCATGGCCATCCTCGCGCCGGGCGCCTTCGCCAAAGACATGGGGATGACGCCGGATCATCTTGGCTGCGATGCTGTCGATCACGTCCTGCAGGCGGAAATGGCCGGCCTGTTCGGCGATGCGGCTGTGAAACACGACCTGCAGCAGCAGATCGCCCAGTTCATCGCGCAGATCCGCCATGTCGTTGCGCTCGATCGCGTCCGCCACTTCATAGGCTTCCTCGATCGTATAAGGGGCGATGCTCGCGAAATCCTGCTCTATGTCCCAGGGACAGCCGGTGTCCGGATCGCGCAGCCGCGCCATGACATCGGCGATCGGCATGATATCGGCGGGACTGGCTTTGGACATGGGAACCTTCGCATTGGCTGCTGATGGGCCTGCGGATAGGCGTTTGCTGGATACAAGGCCACCCCCGATGTCGAAAGGGGCGCTGATAGGCGGAGATGGTGCCCATAGGGACGCGCGTCGGAGCCTGTGGGAGGATTATTCCGCTGCGACGGCATCCTCGTCCTTGACCGCATTGTTCGTCCGCACCTGCACGACCCGCCCCCGGTCGAGATGAACGATGATGTCGGCAAGTGCGACGAGCGATGCCGTATGGGCTATGGCCAATATGGTGATCTGGCCCCGCAAACCGGCAATCGCGGTTTCGATCTTGGTCTGTGCGTCCATATCGAGGGCACTTGTCGCCTCGTCCAAGATCAGCAGTCTGGGATGACGCAGCAGAGCGCGCGCGAGGGCGATGCGCTGCCTTTCCCCGCCGGACAGACGGCTGCCACGATCGCCGACCACCGTATCGAGCCCCTGGGGCAAGGCGCCGACGAACTGCCGGGCGTTGGCGGCGTCGAGGGCGTTCCACAATTCCTCATCGCTCGCATCCGCCTTGCCGATGCGCAAATTGGTTGCGATGCTGTCATGCAGCAGGAAGACGTCCTGGGGCATATAGGCGATCTGGGACCGCCATTGCCGATCATCCTGGGCAAGGTTGACACCGTCGACCAAAATCTGGCCTTCGCTGGGATCGAGCAGCCCCATCAGCATGTCCGCTATGGTGCTCTTGCCTGCGCCCGAAGGCCCGACCAGGGCAATGATCTTGCCGGCGGGCAATTCCAGATCGAGGTTCGCGATCGTCGGCGTGTCCGCGCCCTGATGGGTGATGGATACCCGATCGAAGCGGACATGCCGGGTCAGGAGCGGCATTTGAACGCGCTCCGGCCCGGCGGTGCGGTTCTGCTCTGCCGTGAAGATGCGCAGCAGCCTGGCGACATTCTCATAGCCTGGCAGGCAGAGGAGCAGTTGCTGGAGCGTGCTTTGGAGGGCGTTGAAGCGCGGCGCGAGGCGCATGAACAACAGCAGCATCGTCATCAACTGCGGCAGCGGCAGCGCGATGACGGCATAGGCCACATAGACGAACAGGGCTGCGGCCGCACCGCTTGCCAACTGGAACAGGGCGGTGCTGTTCGATGTCAGCCGGGCGAACTCGACAGTGCCGACGCGCAGCGTTTCCAGCAACCGATCCAAGCGTTGAAGATAATAGGGTTCGCTGTTGAAAGCCTTGGCGATCTTCATGCCGGTGATGAATTCGAACGCGACATATTGCCGTTCCTGCAGGGAATTCGACATGGATTGCGCATGGCGGGCGATCTTCCGGCGCACCGGGTACAGGCCGAACAGGGTCGCTGCGCCAACGGTCATGGCGAACAAGGTCATCTGCCAGGATATCAGCGTGGACAGCAGGCCATAGAGCGTCAGCCAGATGATATTCTGGCCAAATGACATGAGGCTGAAGACCGCGACCTGGATGCGATCGACATCGTTGCTGAGCGCATGGTTGAGATCGGACCCGCGCATGTTCGCGACCAGCGACCAGCGACCATAGCCGATGGCCGTGAACAGGCGCATGCGGATGTCGTCTACCGCCTGCTGCATCGTGCGGGTCATGAGGAGGAGACGGCGGCGGGACACCAAAGCCTGAAAGACCATGAGGCACAGCATCGCCGTCAGCAACCAGCCGAGCGATATGCTGCCAATCCAGGGCAGTTGAATGCTGCTCTGGGCCGCACCATGATTGGTGCCGATCAGTTTCAGCAACGGGATCATCGCCAGCAAGGAGCAGCTTTCCAGAATGCTGCCGATCAGGATCAGCAACAGGATGACGGACGCCTGTCGGCCATATCCCCCAAGGGAAAAGCGCGCGAAATCGCTGATCTGACGGAACTGGCTCACCTATGGTCCTCGCAGTCGGCGCGGACGAGTTCGACCGTCTCTTCCAGTCGATTGAGGGCATGCGGGACGTGCAGCGTTGCCACCTGGATGCAGCGGGCAAGGGCAGCGCAGCCCTGCATGTGACGGGCCTCGTCGGCGGGCGAGAGCGCTGCCTTCCCGAAACGGGTTATGTAGGAGTAGCGCAGGATCGCCGACAGGGCCTGGGTTCCGGCAAGCCGGGTGAGGCCGGGCTGATCCCCCACGCGGTCGAGAACATAGAGGCGTTCGGGTTGCAGCAGATCATGGCGGAAATCGCCCATCAAACGATGCTGGCGTTTGGAAAAGCCGGGATAAACCAATGGCAGCGGCTGTGCTTCAGCCAGTTGCATGGCGTCTGCGGCCTCTTCCGCGAGCTTGAGCTGGCCATAGGCTGGCAGGATTTCGAGCGCGCCGTCCGGGTTTGCGCGGATCGCCAGGAGGTCGTCCGTCAGCAGGCGATGGCCCGCCCGGAGGAAGGCTGCGGCGGTGGTGGATTTGCCCGCCAGTTTGTCGCCAACGAAGATGACGCCATGCCCGTCGAGGTCGATCGCGCTGGCGTGGAGCGTGATGTAGCCGCGCATGTGCAACGCCAGCGCCATGATCGGCCCCAGCAGAGGAAAGGGGAGGTAGGTCACGGGCGTATCGGGATAGGGCTGAATCTCGATGAGGTCGGGGCCGTGGAACTGGAAGGCCGCAACGTCGGGCCATGCCAGGAAATGCGTCCCGTCCGTGCGGAACTGCGTGATCACGCCCTCTTCGCGCGACGGCAAGGGCAGGTCGCGGCTATAGATGATGCGAATGTCGGGCACGGATCCCGCCGGGGCGGTCGTCAGTTCCGGCAGCGGAACATCCGATTCGATCGTCAGCCCAAAGGCACGATAAAGGGACGAGGCCTTGCTGGCGGGGGCAATGGCGGGCTGAGGCGTTGGGCCCATCTTCATGTCATCCTCCTGCATGTACGATGTGAAATTTAGCCCTCGGAGCGGCGGGCCGGGATCGTCTTGCAAGCCAGCGGCCCAGGCTTGCGACCCGGTAGGCAGCGAATAAGGGGGCGGCATCATTGGCCATGGACTGGTCGAACTGCGTGATGGCCGTGCGGGCCACATCGATGTCGACAAATGGCGCCAGCATGTCAGCCTGCGCATCCAGCATCGTCAGCAAGGATGCCCGATGACGCGCCATGCCTGTTCCCAACTGGCCGGCAAAATTGAACTTGTCGCGCCGCAGTCGGACCTGCTCTGGCAACAGGCCTGCCATGGCGTTCCGCAGGGATGCGCGCGGATAGCCATTGTCGAGCTTGGCGTGGGCCGGGAGCGATACGCAGAACTCGACGAGACGGCGATCATAGAATGGGAAGCACAGGCGCACCCCGGCTGCAGCGGCCGAACGATCGAGCACTTCAAACGCATAGGGTTGTTGTGGCGATGTCAGGGTCGACAGGTGGCGCTGCTGCTCGGTCTGATAGGCCGAGCGGCTGGGCATTGTCGCTGCCCGGCGCAAACCTATGTCTGTACGACGGACGAGGTCCGGTGCGACGAGCGCGGTCGTGAAGTTCGGTGAGGTGCGGGGCGGATGTGCATGGTGGACGATGCGCCGCCAATTCTGCCGGAATCGCCGTATCGTCGCGATATGATCGAAATGGGGAGACGCTGCCTGCCAGGTCGAACAGCGGAGAATATGGGCCAAGCCATGTGCTTCGCGCAACAAGGTGGCCCAGCGCCGTTCCATGGCCAGTTCGTTCAGCCGCCCAAACCCGTGGGAAACGACTTCATCGCCGCCATGTCCGTCCAGAAGGCGGGGAAGCCCCAGTTGCCGGGCCCTGTGATAGAGGCGTCGTGAACTGCCCAGATTGTAGGCGAGGCAGGGGCCGTCCTGTTCAGCCAGGATCATGTCCAGTTCCTGCAACGGATCCTCATGCTCGGTGGGCAGGAAATGAGGGGCAAAACGCCCTGCTTGCAGAATGGATTCTATGTGCGGGCCATCCGTCCAGTTGGGACTTGTGTCGAACGTCATGGACAGGCTTGGCACGGGCGGTCCCGCCGCCTCGGCCCGCAAGCGCGACGCCATCATGGCGATGGACGAGGAGTCCAGCCCTCCGCTGAGCAACACGCCGGCTTGTTCGCTGATCCGACACGAGACCGCCTGCTCGAACAAATGGCGGAACTGCTCGGCGGTTTCTTCATCCCTTGGCGGCTGCGATGCCGCCAGATGCCAGTAACGGCTGATGGTTAGTTCGTCGCGCGTGACCTGAATGATGTGCCCTGGCGGCAGGCGCCGGATCTCGCGATAGAGCGTCGTCTGGGCATCGCCGACTATGCCGGCGACAAAATCTGCTGCACCAATTTCGTCGATGGCGGATGAAATCTCCGAACCGAGCAGCGCCCCAATCGTTGTCGCGGCCATGAACAGCCTGGGCGAAGCATGATAGTAGAACGGGCGGACGCCGAAATGATCACGGGCGCCAAATAATGTCTGTGTCGCTTCGTCCCAGAGCACAAAGGCGAAGTCGCCCAGCAACATGGAGGCGCAGTCTGCGCCATAGCGCTCGTACAGCGCGGCGATCAGGCTGGCTTCAGGGAGAACGGGGCGGGGGGGGAGGCCGAGCCGCGCCTCGATTTCCGCGCGATTGTCGAGCCGGACATCGGCGGCGACAATGAGGCCCGGACGCCGCTTCTCATGGTCCAACGCCTCCATGCCAGCCCCGGCAAGAATCGTCGGACCGCTATCGATTGCGCAACGGACGCCGCGTGATACTAGGGAGGCGATGCCTCCACCGGGCCAATGCCGTGCCGGCCGGCCATCGCGGTGGAACAGGCCGGCAAAAGCATTCATTGCCGGACCAGTCCGTCCAGGTCCGCCAGGACGTTGAAGCCGGCCAAGTCCTGCCGCCTGCCGCCAATAATGGGCCTTGCACGATGGTCGAGCAGCCAGGCATGAGCCTGGAAGCTGCCATCTTCGGAGCGGCGTACACCGATCCGGATCCAGCTTTCATGTCCCATCCAGGCGAGCAACGTCCGCGTGGCCACGGCCTGGGTCAGGCACGTGGCGCCGGGAACAAGTCGTGAGACGATGCTGACAGCGCGGGCGACCTGGCGCACCCAGAGCGGATTGCGCTGGCCAGTGGATTGCGGCAACCATTCGCACAGGCGCGCATAGCTGGTGAGGCTGAGGGCAAGGCGGACAGCCAACACCACAGGCAGTACGACCGGCAGCAGGAGTGCCAGAAGCAGCCCTGCCAGAGTGCGATCAGGACGCCGGCGCATGCTGAACGCTGATCAATGTGAACTGCGACAGGTTGCTTAACAGGCTCTCCAGATCCTTGCGGCACTGTTCCGGTCGGACATCGAAGCGTTGCTCGATATTGTCCTGCAATGCGCCGACACTGGTGGGGGTCGCGATCGTTTCCCAGACATGGACGCCGACACGATTGAGCGCGAAATAGCGGCTGGAGGTCAGGTCCAGCAAAACCCTCTCATTGTCCAGGTCGCAAAACACGATGTTGGGATCTGCTGCCACGATTGTCGCGGATGGCCAGGCGATCGTCATCTTTCTTCCCCGCTACCAAGGGCTGTGCAAGAGAATGGACGCCCCCTCTGTCCGAGAAGGGCGTCCACCCCGTCAGGAGAACGTGAGCTCGCCGCGCGGCGTACCGTCCGGGAAGGTCGCGTCCAGGCTTTCGCCGTAGGACGTGCCCTGCGTCAGCGATTCGAACGAGCCGAGTTCGACGAGCTCGGGCGATTCATAAGACTCCTTTTCCATACTCAACTCCTCATCATCTGCTGAACCATTCAGCGGATATAAATTGATCGTAAGTAAATGTTTAAGTCAAATTCCAATCCATCCGCGGTAACACCTATAGGTATAAACACATATCGCCATGATTTAATTTTGTAGGGCAATGTTTTGTATAAGCTAACATTCAAGGTGTGACTGATGTGTTGTTAGACCCTTCCAACAAGGCACGGAAAATTGTGGACATCGTGAGATGCCATGTGGCGCTGTCCGTTCCGCAGATGATCGTTAGCGCTCCCTCTCCGGCGATCGACCCGGACGATTGGGCGGACATCATAATGGTTGGGAAATCCTGTAAACTTCTGCTGCACCTTGGTGCCGGGCTCCGCGTCGCTGGGCAGGATATTCCGGACGCCTTCTCGCGCGAGGAGGACAGGTTCAGGAAGTTGACGCTCGCGATGAACGGCGTGAACATCGCTACAATAACCAATATATCTAAAGCTCTGATCCGTGATGAGATGCGATTTATAGTTTTCAAAGGGCCGCTTGCGCAGAGAAGAATCCATGGCGGATACTTTCATCGTCCCTCATCGGATGTCGATATCCTGATCGATCGCAGTGATCTGCGTCGCTGCACTGGGCTTCTCCAGGGGGCGGGTTATTTCCTGCCCGCGGAATGTGATCGTATCTGGTGGCGCGCCTTTCTCGGAGAGCAGCATTTCTTCTCGCATTCGCCGAACCAGGCAACGGTCGACGTTCATCACCGGCTCCAGCAGCCGGGTTGTCCGCACCCCATGGACGTGGGCGCGTTTCTGCGTGAGCCGGCGGATCAGGAACTGGGGCAGGTGAAGGTTCCCTGCATATCGCCGCTCCACGAGATTCTGTTGGCAAGCCTGAGCTTCGTGAAGTCTCTGACCCAGCATTGCCACGCAGCGGCCTATCTTCTGGACTTCTGTGCCGCGATTGCCGGGCTCGATCATGCGGCCTTGGCGATTTTGCATCAACGGGCAACGGAGCAGAATATCGAGCATAGCCTGCGCATCACCCTAGCCTGTGCTGAAAGCATGTTCGGCTTGCAAGTGCCGGAATTTGCGGAGCCACTGCCGATCTCGGATCTGTTTGGCGCGGATTTGTCCCTGGCCGTCTTCACGCCAGATGATCCGTCCATCGCCTGGCCGCGCCTGCGGCATCTGCTGTGGCGGCTATGCGATGATCGGCGAGCCGGCCAGAAACTGGGAACATATATGTGGGTCGGTGGCAGCTTCCTGGCGTCCAAGGCTGCGCGCAAGATACCGGGGTGGCCGAAGGAAGAACCCACCATTATCCATGTTGCGCCTGTTGCCGCATCGGGCTGATCGCTCCGCGTGAAAAAGCGTCACACCGTTGCGAACAGATAGTCCGCGTCACTGGCCGCCCGGATCAGGGGGGTGGGCTGGGTCAGCAACCAGTACTCCCCCCGCTTATTGGTGGCATGCCGCGCATTCGGCCCTGCTATGCAGGCCGCGCATGATCAGGATGTCCATGAGAATGTCCTGCTTGAATGGGTTGGGAGTTATTCGCTGATCCGGAAGCAGCGGAGCAATTTTTGTTTTTGGTTCATTTTTTGCGAGAAAGGTGTTGACGGGTTCGCCTGACGGGCCTAGATGCCACTCCACCGACGCGGTGATGACCAACGGTTTTCGCCACGCACGGTCGCCAACATAGCAGGACAATATGTCCCCCGATAGAGATAGCGGGGAACGATCACTGTCCGCTTCGATGTTTGGACGGCTCTTTGACATTGTGATTTAGATGAAGGGACATGTGGGCGGCGGCCCTGGGTTCTTACGGCTTTCAGGCGTAAGGTACTCGGTAAAATTTAGGCCGTTCCTATATGTCTCGATATATTCCACTAG
>NZ_NOIW01000146.1:0-10364 GCF_002708645.1 Sphingobium sp. IP1 | reverse complement strand
GGCATCATCAAGCCAAATCTATATTTCCAAGCGGCCCGAAAATAGCCGAAGCCGAGCCCGCCGATGAAAAGATAGGGGTTCAGGACCAGCGCCATCGAGAGCGTAGCGACGCCCTCATGAGAACGCAAAATGTCGCGCGGAAGAAGGTAACCGAGCAGCAGAACCAGAAAAATGATCGCAATCCAGAGCTTGGAGTACCAGGGTCGCCAGAACCAGTCGCGCAGTAGCGGCCGTGCTAGCGGCTGTGGGATCGGGGATTTTCCAGGTTCATCCATGCTTCGGCGCCTCACGCAGATCTTGACAGATTTCCGCCTGTTCCGGGCAATGAGATGTCGCCGAAATGGCGCATCTTCCTTGCAAGTGATAGCATAACCGCTAATGTGATAGCAATTCGCTTGTGCTATGAGGAGGCCGTCGTGTCTACGGTGACTGTGAGGAATCTGCCAGATGAGGTTCATCGGGCAATCCGCGCGCGTGCTGTTTCCCATGGGAGAAGCACCGAAGCTGAAATCCGCGACATTTTAGAGCAAGCTGTGAAGCCGCCCCACCGCCTTCGCATAGGGGATGCTCTCGCTGAGATCGGTCGGGAAGCGGGCCTTACGGATGCCGACGCAGATTGGCTCACTCAGAAGCGTGGGCCGTCCGCCCCCATGAGCTTTGATTGATGATCGTTCTGGACACCAACGTTATCTCGGAGGCGATGAAGCCATCGACGGATCCGTCGGTGATCGACTGGCTCAATCGCCAGCCTGCTGAGACGCTCTTTCTAACCAGCGTGACCCTTGCTGAACTGTTGTTCGGCATCTCAGCGTTGCCGGAAGGCAAGCGCAAGCATGCTCTCGCATCGACATTGGACGGTCTCCTGAAACTGTTCGGCGAGCGGATCCTCCCGTTCGAGACCAAGGCCGCTCAAAGCTACGCTGCCCTTGCCTCCCATGCCCGGGCGGTCGGCAAAGGCTTTCCGACCCCGGACGGCTATATTGCCGCAATTGCAAAGGCGACGGGCTTTTCGGTCGCGACCCGCGACACGGCTCCCTTTGATGCAGTTGGGGTTACGGTCATCAACCCCTGGATTGCGAACTGACAGCCGAGATCATGCGAACGAACCTCGATCACCTTCCAGCTTCAAAGCAGCGTGAACTTGAGCGCGTGGTGCAGATCATCTTCGAGGAATTCGGAGACTCCAACAATCTCGCGACCGGCAAGCGCAAGGTAGGCCGCATCCACAAGATCATCCTTTACGGCAGCTATGCGCGTGGTGGATGGGTGGACGAGCCGCATACCGCCAAGGGCTATAAGTCCGATTATGACATGCTCATCATCGTCAACCAGAAGGAACTCACCGATCGGGTCCAATATTGGGAGAAAACCGACGAGCGGCTAACGCGTGAACTGGCGATCACCCAGACTCTCAAGACTCCGGTGAATTTCATCGTGCACACCTTGCAAGAAGTGAATGACGGTCTTGCCCATGGGCGCTATTTCTTCATGGATATCGCCAGTGAGGGGATCGCCCTTTATCAGGCCGACGAAAGTGAGTTGCACAAGCCGAGGCCAAAAACGCCAACGCAGGCGCTGGCTATGGCAAAGGAATATTTTGAAGAGTGGGTACCGAGCGGCGCGGGGTTCCTAAAGGGATACCGCTTCTACATGGGTGAGCGAGATTGGAAGAAAGCGGCATTCTTGCTCCATCAGGCAGCGGAACACCTCTACCATGGGGTGCTTCTCGTCTCGACCTTCTACACCCCACACGTCCACAATTTGAATTTCCTGCGCACACAGGCCGAGCGCCTCGATTTCCGCTTATTCAACGTCTGGCCGCGCGGCACGCGGGTCGAGCGTGCGATCTTCGAAAAGCTTAAAGAGGCTTATGTGAAGGCGCGCTACTCGAAGCATTATACCATCAGCGAGGAAGAACTGACCTGGCTCGGCACCCAGGTGGAGGAGCTGGGCCGCGTCGTCCATATCCTTTGCAGTGAGAAGATCGAGGAGTTGGAGGCCACTATCACCGCCTGATCGCACCTGCGAGAGAAAGTGATCTGGCAGGTTTTCGGCTGACCATGGGACTTTTTGGTCAGTCTGCTTCGGAGCGTTGCCTCCAAGTAAGCTGCCCTCCAAGGCCAATCGAACGACCGCTATCGGGAAGCCATGGCTGGGTCCAGTCCTGAGCCACCCCCCAAGACAAGCGGACGTTACCACGCTGCCGAAGTCTGGTTCCGGCGAGGCTCCGCGGACTGATCTATCGGCGCGGTCCTTGGCCGCAATTCACATAGGCCCCGATTGCGCCGAGGATATGCTTGACCTCCAGATGGACATCACGCGGCATCTCGTCATGGGTCTTGAGGCCGTCGAAGAAGGTCGCCACGGCGGCTGTCTTAAGATCCATGATGTGATTGACTAGTCGCTCTTCCGTGATGGTTTTCGATTCGCCCTGTCGAATCCACCGCGTGAGAAAGATGACGACGCACAACGCGTAGCGAAAGACGAATGTGTCGACCGCTCTGCGCAAGCCCTTTGGGTGGTAGCGGGGCTCGATGTTGAGCGACCGGAGCAGCAGTTTGTGAATGTCCATGCTCAGGTGGATCAGCTTCCGCTGAAGGTCCACGCTGTAGGGCGCGCGCTTGCGCAGACGGTCTAGTTCGCCCCGCTCGAAAATCGCAACGAGCCGATCGAACAAGGTGAGGATGTTTCTGACATTGGCGCGCAACTCTGCAATCTGTTCGCGGGACTGCTCCTCAATCTGAGTGAAATGTATGTCCGTCACATCGTCATCCGACACATTGATGACCGTGCGGCAATAGGCGCCAAAGTTTCCTGTCTGGACCGGCTCGATTAAGCGGTTCGCAAGACCCTTGCTTGCACCGCTGTCTCGATACAGGTCAGTGGTTCCACGCAGGACGATGACCTGCTTGGGGTATGCGCATAGCATTCGCAGGAGTTGCCTGCCGTTGTAGGCAGCGGCTTCCTTGTGGACCTCCACAAGCGTCATTTCGGAGATGACCGCGAAGTTTGCGGGCCGGGCTAGAAAGTCGGCAAGGGCGGCATCGCCTAGCCAGTTTGTATCGATAACGTAACGTCCACCCATGTCCAGCCCTTAGTCCTTTTCTGCCCTTCAATAAACTGACGTTCGATTGGCTCTCATTTTTGCAGGCGAGTTAGATCATAGTCATGGTCATGGAACAGCCCGCTTCCCCTGAGACATTCACGCTCGATCCCGCATCGATCGCGAACTTCGTAAAGCTCCAGCGCCAGATATGGGGCTGGAAGCAGCAAGCGCTGGCAAGCGAGGCCGGCGTCTCACTCGCCACCATCCAGCGGATAGAGCGTGGCGAACGGGTTCGTCCGGCGCAGCTTCGCAAGCTCGCGATCGCGTTCCGTCGGCCTGAAGACGAATTTTTGCGGGAGCGTGTTCGTCCGACGGCCGAGCAATTCGAGGAGAATCTCCGCAATATGTTCTCCTGGACGGAGGGGCGTGTTCCGGTTGATGTGGCGCCGTTTCGGACAGAACTTCAGCTTCGCGCGATGCTGGAAAGCTTCAGCCTGCTTGTTGACGCCGATCTTGAAGCCACAGCGGACGGCGATATCTCAGAATTGCGCGAATGGCTGGATCTGGCTAGCTTCGTTCAGGCGGAGCGCAAAGGGCTTATTGGGCCGAAGCCAGGACGTGATTTTAAGGTGCGTGAACTCTGGCGCGATCTGCTCGCTTGTGTGGAGCGGATCGAACGAACGCATGGCGCGATCTGCCTGACTGGCACCTATACGGCGATGTCTACTCCTAACAACGAGCCGGTTGAAATCGCGCTGCTGGCCATCCGGTCGCGTAACCGCGATCCGTCGGTGGCCAAGCTGACCCAGCTCTGGGCGGACGAGATGGTGGATCAGCGCCAAATGCTCGCCGACTATTTCGCGGATGAACGGTGATGGCGAGTGACCCCAAAAAGGGCAACCGCTTTGCGAGCGCCTTTGCCGATGAACTCGGAAAGTGGGCGGCCCGTCTTCTGATTGCCGGCATCGTTGCCGTTTTCAGCGGATATGTCACCTTCCCGACGTGATGCGCTCGCTCGCAGCAGCGAGACGACGGTTAAAGATGCGCACGCCCTCTACTTTATGTCAGATGCGCCTGATATGGATCGAGCATGTCCACGGTACAAACCAAAGTCCCTTATGGAAACCGCCAAGCGCGCGCGCTTTGCTCGATGTCCCAATCCGCGCGGCTCGACTTCATCGCCGAGGGCCTGCCAATCATTCTCAAGAGCGCACAAGGCTTTTGGAATGCTGCTAGTCAGCTGAATCAGTCCCCGCGCGAGGCGAGCGTGCTCGAAGGGTTCGCAGAAGAGGAAGCGGCAAAGACACTAATTCTCATTGACTTAGTGCGTTGCCCCGCCGCCCGCGTTAACGAACGTGTGGGTCGTATTGTGAAGAAAATATTCTATGATCACCTCGCTCGCCTAATATATGCGAAAGCGCAGGGATGGAAACCGATCAATACTACGCAGTTGCAGGAATATGTCGATTCCGAACGCCAGGGGCATTACCTCGAGGGCGGGATGAGCGAATATATCATGCCGAATTGGGCGTTATATAGTCGTGAAAGCACGATGTACGCCGATATTGAGATCCACGAAGATCTGAAGCCCCAATGGAGCGATCCCAAGGATTGGTCGGGCGGGGTTATGAGGACGCAACCGATATCATTGCTTTTGGCCGAGGCCCTGAGCGCGATTGGTGTTTTCACGCTGGCAGGCTTGCAGGCGACGGCCGAGATCTGGGGAACGGTCGATTTTATCGATCATCAGGGGGGCACAGAAACGCGCGCGTTGAAGCGAGAGCTTGCACGACGCTTGGAAAAAGAAGGCTTGGTGACCGAAGCGGCGACTGATCAACACGGTCACTTCTTCTACAATATTTGGCAACTTCCGATGTATAATATTGATTTTAGCAAGCAGGATGTCCCTCTGGAGGAGTTGGAGGCTGCGAGGGAAGCTGCCTATTGGGCGGAAGTGGGATACGAGCACCATGGCGAATATTAGGTTCGGTAGCAGCTTTGCTGACAGAGATTTATCACTTTTGCGTCGACACTTGCATCTTTTGGATTCGGAACTCGTGCCTTTATGCTTGGCGATCAAGCAATCTGGTGATCCTGATGGAGCCGGTCTGTGCGACAGTGCTGAGTATTTCATCGGCAACGGGTTCGTGGCCGCGCAACGCTATCTGACAGCCACGCGATCCGGGATTGGGGTTTGCGCTGCTGACGCATTTAGCTGCGCGCCGATGGTCAGTGCAGATTTATCCGTCGCGGCAGCCATCAACGCGGGAGCCAATTATTGGAAGCACATGGAAGAATGGTTTGAAACCCTCGGGAAACCGGCGGGAGAGTTGAAGGGACAAGCCATTAAGACGCTCCAGCAGATCGAAATCATAACGCCGTGGGCCGATTACACCTGCTCAAATTTATTGGCATCCCTGTTGGGTGGGAGGAGTCTTGAGCTTTCGCTCCTGGTTCCCGCAATCGAACTGTGGCGCGATAATCTTTATGCAATGCGCGATAATTCTGGTTCGAATTCACTCCAAAATCGCCACGTCGTGCTATTGTCCTAAAGGTCGGTCATTCCCATCGGCAGCACCGCTGCATCGACGGTGGCAGGCCTGCGCACGGCGATCACACGAAGGTAAAGCCATGTCATGGGAGGCACCCGTTCCACCTGAGTGTAGGTGCGACAAAGGAGTCGGCACGCGCTATGCGTGGAACCGCTGCTAGAAGCGCATCCGTTTATGCCCATCCGCCAAGCTCCGCTGCGACCGTCATGAAGTAGCTCGGGATGTTGGCTAGCACCGCACGCATCACCTCTTCCTGCCGACAGGCGCCTCGCACACCGCCGCGGTCCGTCACGTTACCCCACACTACGCCCAGGACTGTGGCGACGTAGCGATCCGCGAAGCCGGCCTCGTAAAAAGCAATCGCCGCCCTATCGGTCAGGCCATACTTAATTTGTCTTTGCAGCAATGCGGCAGCGGTGTGCAGCGCCTCATCAAGGCCTTCAGTCAAATCCGCGATCGAGGCAGCGATCATCGCCGCATCGAATCCGAAGCCGCTTTCGCAAAGAGCGACCGCATCCTCAACGGTAACATGGCCGCCGCTCACCCGAACGCCGGCTTCTCCAAGCGTCTTAAATATCGAGGCGTAGGTTCGACCTGCTACCCATTCCTGCAATGCGCGCGGAATAATTTCGGGGACACTGATCGTCCGGATCGCTCGAGAAGATACGAAGCGGAGGATGACCGGGGAGATTTCCGCAAAAAGTCGGCCTTCGATCGCGGCGGCGCGCAATGCATCAAGATTGCCCGCCAGCCATGTCTGGAGTTCTGCGACAGCCGCAGGTGGGAGCGGCGAGCGGCGAATGAGGGCGCGCTGATCGCCGTTCGTATTGGCTGTGATGGCGTCGCCGATCGAACGGAACACCTCGATCAATCGCAGACGCGTAGCGTCATCCGCCAGAAAATAGGCCAATGTATGGGTCGCCAGTTCCGTCGTGCGGGCGCTCAGATCCTCGCCGTCCGCGAAGGTCATGTTCGCCACTAGAAACGCAGCGATGTTCTGGACGGCTCGCGCACGCCCCTCAATGAAGCGCCGAAATTCCCGCTCGCTGATGTTGGGTTGCGCCGCCAGTGCCTCGGCTACGATCGCGTCTATGCGTGTAGCATCCGCGAATGACAGGTCCAACCAGACCGAGGATATCTCTTGGACTATAGGCGGCTGGCGCTGCTCATAGGGATCGAAGAGCGCCAGAATTGAACTACGTGACGGCTCCGAGTTATTGGCATCGAGTAGCTCAGTAGCCTTGTCCCAGGTCCATTTTCCGTTGAACTGCTCACGCTGATCGTAAATCGAGGGCGTCGAGAAAATAACGCTTCCTTCGGTGTGCATTCCCGCGCGACCGGCCCGGCCCATAAGATTGTGAAAGTCCCGGACCAATATCTGCTCACCGCCTTGGCGCGTCGACGTGACTACGAGATATTTGAGGGGGAAATTGACGCCCTGGGCAAGCGTCGATGTGCAAACGACGAATTTCGCGAGATCCTCTTTCATCGCATGTTCGATCGCCAGTCGAATGCCATGCGGGGTGTCGGCGTGGTGTGCAAAAATCCCGAGGCCAGCCGCTCGGGTGGCAGGCGCCGCAGCGCCAAGCTGGTACTCAGAAAGGGTCCGCAGCTTTTCGATCTCGGCTGCGTCGGATTGGGCCAATGGCCATTCCAGCTCCATCCCCCGATCCATTAGGTCGACTGCACGCGAGCAAATCTTGGTGACGCTGTCCTTCCGCCCGCAGAAAATTGCGACGCTTCCATTGCTCACGACGTGAAGGCCAAGGAAGAGCCCGACGTCACCGCCGGTCTTTTCGGGAAAACGGCGTTGGATGCGTTCCCGTCCACGTCGGGGGATTTCTATGTCCGCGATGATGCGCGGCACGAAGAATTCGCGCTCGGAGGGATCCTCTGGGCGAACATATTCCAGGCGTCCGCGCTGATCCTGCCAGCTCGCAAAAGCGACACTCTTAGTGGTCGGAAGCAACCCTTCCCCTCCAATGACCGCTTCGGGGTCGCCGATCAGCCATGCGGAAATGTCAGGTGCGTTGCCGATGACAGCAGAGATCAGGACCGTTTGTGCTCCCGCCGGGAGCGCCATCCGCAACGACGTCAGCAAAAGCTCGTATGTTGGGCCTCGGGTAATGCCGTCGAACTGATGGCCTTCGTCATAGATCAGCAGGCCGATGCGGGCAGCGAGTTCAGGCGCCCGTCGGAGCATGTAGAGCAGCTTCTCCGGCGTTACGATGAGCACTGAGGCCTGGGCGAACAGAGAATCGAGCACGAGATCGAGTTGAAAGGAGTCAGAAGCCTCATCGAGGCGCACGTTTTCACCGGCGAAGGCTGTAACGAGATCACTGCGGATATCGTGGCAGAGGGATCGATAAGGCGCGACAATGATCGCGAGGTGCGCCCGGCCCGACAGAAAGGCGGACCGGATGATGAGTTCGGTCGCGCGCGTTTTGCCGGCACTGGTCGGCATCTGGATCACGGCAGACCGACCCTGCAATATACCCGCTTGCGCTATGCGTTGCTGCGCCGGCCAAAGCTCGATCGGAAAATGCGCCTTGGCAAGGGCAGGACGCCAGAGATCGATCGAGAGTCCCGAGGCATTGGGGAGGATTGTACGTGACCCATTCTGAACTTTCAGAGCGCACAGGGCGCCGATGAGGTCGCCATAAAGGAGTTCGCGAGGCGACCCAGCACGATGGAAATATTGGCGGATGTACCGGATCGCATCGGCGACGGCCCCAGCATCAACTTCCAAGCGGAAGAATGATCCAAGCGTTTCGAGCACACGGCCGGTAGCCCAATGATGGGTATGGGGTTCTTCCACTGGTGTGAAGTCGTTGCGAATTATCCTGTAGAGCAGGATGCCAAGGCCACCGGACAAATCGACGTCCGGTGCGGGCATGTGGCGGGCGATGACCGCTGCACTGCCGACGTTACCGGCAATGTAGTAGGAGGCAGCACATAGGAGCGAGAACTCCACGGTCAGTTCAGCATCTAGTTTCGCATTGAGATAGGCATCGAAGAAAACGGATGCGAAACGCAAGGCGTCGCGAGGATTATGGGCTTCAACCCAACCTGCCGGCGTCGACATTCCCGTCGCAACAGCGACCTCGATCGTGTCCGCAACAGAAGCGGAAATATCGCCAAGGATACCGATTGCAAGCGCGAACAGCATGGACGGATCGCGGGGAAGCTGATTGAAGTCACCCGGCGCGACCCGGAATTCGTGCATCTTCGCACGTGCTCGCGCGGTCGACAGGATCGTGAGAGAAGTTGCTTCAGGCCTCATCGGCCGCGCGCTCGTAGAGGGCGTGGACAAGGGTCATCAACTCTGGGCCACGAATGACGATTAGGCGCAAATTCTCCTGATTGAAATGGGCGGCAGCTGTTGCGACTGTCAGATTTGTCCCGGCGAACACTGCGTCGTCAAGAATGGCCGCAGCGCCATTGATGCGTCGGAAAGGACGATCCGCAATACTCTGGAATCGCTCGACGCGGCGAGCATCGTCGATCGCGCCACGGTCTACGAAGCGCCGTTTGATCGCGTTGAGACTCATGCCCTCGCGAAGCCTGTCCTTGATGCTGTCATCAATCGCGTCCTGCAGACGGTGTGCTTGGCTGGGGCGAAGGCCCGATTTGGATTCGAACACGAAGAGTTCGTCATCGGGGCCGGGAACGGCGTTGGCGAATTTGAAACCGATGACGTCACATCCCTTCGTGGAGTCGTTGCGGTTCCACCGATCTTGATACCGAAGCTCGCGAGGGCACCAGTATCCAAGGAAATGTTCGATATAGTCGGCCACAAGGATTTCGCCGAAATCGCCTGAGCGCAGACTCGGACCGGAGCCTTGCGTGCGATCGGGGAACAGTGTCGATCGCAGATATTCCGCATGGGATTGACCCGTACCGCTTACCATGAGCGGCAGATCGGCATCTGTTATGTAATGCTCTCGGAAGTGCTTCGCCCATGACGAGAGGATCGCAGCATCTTCCTGGGGCGTCAGTGCCCAAATCTGAATCTCTCGTCCGCAAGCGGCATTTTGCCGCTGGCCGGTGTCGGTAAGCCACGCCAAGTGGCTAGGTACTGGCACAACTTTCCCCCTATGCCCCATCTATCTGATTGATTTCGGGCTTATACGCCATACGCCGGACGCGACAAGAAATAGCAAGAGTGATCTGTGCGTAATTGGCGGGTAAGTGCAAAGAATTGTGCGAATATCTCGTGGTTGTGTCAGCTGGCGGCACTTAATAAGCTGCTCGTAGCGCGCAGCCGTGGGCGTCGCCTGTTTATACGGCTGAGGCAGCGCTGCGGCATGTTGGCTTTCGAAGTCGAACGAGCAACATTAATTAGGTTTCGCACGAGAACCGGACCGTCAGCACTTATACCGATCTCTAGCGCGTAGACTCATTACGCGTTGCACCAGAGGCGAACGCATATGAGTTTGATGGCGGCGAGGAAGTTGTCGGGATCCTTGTCGTAGCGGGTGGCGATGCCGCGGAACTGCTTGATGCGGTTGAAGAAGCGCTCGACAAGATTGCGCTGCTTGTAGAGCCATGGCGAGAAGGCGAAGCGCTGCTTGCGGTTGGATCGATTGGGAATATTGGCCCAGACGTTCCTGGCCGCAGCGGCTTCACGGATGGCGTTGGGGACTGTCAGGATTTCCGTGTGTGGCCGGGCATAATGGGCAACAAGGAGTCCCACTATGTCACGACGCAAAGAACCTGCCATACCGAATGAGCTTCTCGATCAGCTTTTGGCGGGCGGCGCTGCC
>NZ_NOIW01000145.1:0-10452 GCF_002708645.1 Sphingobium sp. IP1 | reverse complement strand
CGCCACGGCCTTCGCCGAAGCGATTGCCACGGGCCGCGCCGGGGCCATTGCGATCGGGGCGCTCGCCACGCGGGGCGGGGCGGCCCGGACGGCCTTCGCTCCGGCTGTCAAAGCGACCTTCGTTGCGACTGTCCGATCGGGCGTCCGATCGGGCGGGGCCACGGCCCGTGCCGCGATCGGCGCCGCCACGCGATCCGGGGCCGGAGGGACGCTTGGGACCGCCCGGACCCGACCGGCGCGGCGGACCAGATTTTTTTGGCGGTTCCACTTGATGCATTCCTTTTCGTGACGGGTGGCCATCCCCATATCAGGGCGGCATGTGCAATATGATGAACGGTGCCATAGCGCCGTCCATGTGAACGGCAAAGCCCCGGCCGGGCGCAACCCGGCGCCGGGGCGCGGCGTTGGTCGGTTGCATGGCGGAAACGGGGCAGGACAGCAAATGTTTTTCGGGCGAATCAGAGGGGACGACACCGCCAGGGACGGAGCGAGAGACGGGGCAGGTGCGCCGCGCAACGCCATTCGCAGCGTGCTGGTGGTGGAGGATGAACCGCTCGTCGCCTTCGACCATGAGCATATCCTGTCCCAGGCAGGCTATCGCATCGCCGCCACCGTCGACAGCCACACCCACGCCGCCCGCGTGATCGATATGGGATCGGTCGATCTGGTCGTCACCGACATCAATCTGCGCGGTGGGCGCTGCGGCATAGAGGTCGCGCGTCATGCCCATGCGCGCCAATTGCCGGTGCTGTTCGTCACCGGTGCCTGTCCCGCCGATGCGCGATCGCTGGCGGTCGGCTGTCTCGCCAAGCCCTTCGCCCCGCGCGACCTGCTGGCGGCGATCGCGGTGGTCGATGCGGTGCTGGCCGGTCGCGCGCCACCACGCAAGCCGCGCGGCATGAAGCTGTTCGCCGAGATCGCCTGACGCCGGGCTGATCCGGGGCAGGCAGGCGGCCGTGCCGCTTGCCTCTGCTGCATTTGCTCATATGGTGGCGCCCGGATCGCATCATCGGGGGCATCACAGATCATGACGGAATTGGCCGGCGGCACGCGCAGCTGGAGCGACGCGGTAAAGCCCTATGTGCAGAAGGAGCCGCTGGCGGCCTTCTTCCTGGGGGTTTCGTCCGGATTTCCCTATGCCATGATCGGCGCCACGCTGACGACGCGGCTGGCGCAGGACGGCATCGACAAGAAGGCGGTGACCGCCTTCACGCTCGCCTTCCTCGTCTACAACCTCAAATGGCTATGGGCCTGGATGGTCGATGGCGTGCGCCTGCCGATCATCGGCCGGTTGGGGCAGCGCGTATCCTGGCTGTTGCTGACGGGGCTGCTGGTGATGGCGGCGGTCGCCAATCTGGCGCTGGTCGATCCGACCACCGGCCTGTTGCAGACCGCCTATGCCGCGATCCTGGTCGGGGCCGCCGGTGCGACCTTCGACATCGTGATCGATGCCTATCGGATCGAGACGCTGAAGCCCGAGCAATTGGGCGTGGGCTCTGGTATGTCGCAATATGGCTGGCGGATCGGGTCGGTGGCGGCGGGCGCGCTGGCACTGGTGCTGGCGGCGCGGATCGGCTGGCATGGCGCCTATCTGGCCTGCGCGGTCTTTGCCCTGCCGGCGATGCTGACCGGGCTGGTGCTGGGTGAACCCGAACGGCACCGCGAGGCGGCGGCGCGGCGCGGCATGGGCGAAGTGTGGCAGTCGATCGCCGGTCCGCTGGTCGAGTTTTTCCGTCGCCGGGGCGCGGTATTGGTCCTCTGCTTCATCCTGCTGCACAAGATCGGCGACACGCTCGCCAACCTGACCTTCCGCCTGCTGTTCGACGACATGGGATACAGCAATGACGAGATCGCCATCTATGACGTCGGCATCGGCTTCTGGGCCTATCTGATCGGCATCTTCGTCGGTGGCATCCTCTATGCACGGCTGGGCATGAAGCGGTCGGTGCTGATCAGTCTGGTGCTGATGTGCGTGTCGAATTTCAGCTTTGCGGCACTGGCGGCACTGGCGGCACTGGGCAAGAGCAACTGGGGCATGGCCGGGGCGATCGGCTTCGAGAATTTCGCGAGCGGCATCGGCGGCGTCACCGTCGTCGCCTATTTCTCGGCGTTGTGTGACCTGCGCTTCACGGCGGCCCAATATGCGCTGATCTCGGCCGCGGCGAGCATCGTGGGCCGTTTCCTGACCGGGACGACCGCCGGCGCGCTGATCGAGCGGTTCGGCTATGTCGATTTCTACCTGCTGACGACGGCACTGGCGGTGCCGGGCATCCTGCTGTTCTGGCTGATGATGCGGGCCGGGCTGATCGATGCGAGCATCGGCACGGCGGCGACTGCTGATGGCGACAAGGCGAGCGGAAGCGCCGCATGATCTTCCTCGTCGCGTCCATCTGTATCCAGATCATCTGTGCGGTCGATGTCGTGCGCAGCGGCCGCAACCAGATCTGGATGCTGTTCATCTTCCTCTTCTCGCTGGCGGGCTGCTTTGCCTATCTGATGCTGGAAGTGCTGCCGGCCTATTGGGGCAATCGCCATCTGCGCACGGCGCGCAGCCAGGTGGTCGGCAAGGTCGATCCCGAACGCGGCCTGCGCAAGGCGCGGGCTGATCTGGACCTGGCCGAGACCGCCGCCAACCGGATCGCGCTGGGCGATGCGCTGCTGGACCTCGGCCGCTTTGCCGAGGCGGAGGCGGCCTATCGCAAGGGGCTGGCGCTGGGACCGGGACAGGACGCGACGACGCAGGTCAAGCTGGCGCAGACCCTGTTCGAGCTGGGGCGCAGCCGCGAGGGGCTGGCGGAGCTGGACGATGTGCCCGACGTCGGCCGGGGCAGCGAATGGGATCGGCGCGCGCTGCTGCGGGCGCGGATGCTGGCCGATATCGGTGAGGATGCGCAGGCGCGCCTGCTGTTCGAGGATGTGATGAGCCGCTATGCCGGCGAGGAGGCGCGCTGCCATTATGCCGCCTTCCTGCTGGCGCAGGGCGACCGGCTGCGCGCGCGGCAGATATTGGAGGAGGTCGAGCAGCGGGCCAGGCAGCTCGACCGCACCCAGCGCGCCGCCCAGGCCGACATGTATCGCTGGGCTGGCGAGCAACTGGCGGAGTTGCGCAAGGCGGCGGCTTAATTTGCCGCGTAGAGGTCCAGCGGCCGGCCAAGGTCGCTATGCGCCTGCGCCACCGCCTGCAGGCAGGTGAGCGCGCCCAGCGCATCGTCATTGCCCAGCAATCCCGAGACATTGTCGAAGGCGGTATGCGGATCGCGCAGCGCATCGCCCACCGCCTGCATGATCGCCGCCTCGTCCGCCGTCATCCGCGCGCAGCAGCAGGGCGCGACCAATATCTTGCGGCTGGCGGCGCGCGCCAGTTCCAGCATCATCGCGCGCATCAGTACCAGGGGCCGGCGATAGCTTTTGCCGAAGGCGCCCAGCATCGCATTGGCGGCATGGGCATCATTGACCCCGGCCGTCGCCATGCGGCGCATGACGAACAGGAACAGCCGATTGCCATAGCCGCCCGGAATGGGCCGGGGCAGTTCGACGGGGTAGCTTTCTCCATATGCCATGCGGGTGCGCCTTTATGTGACTCGGGGACACACAAGCTAGGCTATTGCGAGGCATTCGCAAGTCTAAATCAGTCGGGCAATTGTCCGTTCAACCGCAAAATCTCTCCGGCCATATAGAGCGAGCCGGCGATCAGGATGATCGGTGCCGCATCCTGGGCCTGGGCGGCATCCTGTGCGATGGCGGCGATCGCCGCCTGCGGGTCGTCATGGGCGGTGCAGCCTATGCCCCAGCGGGCGGCGATGGCGGCGAAGCGTTCGGGCGGATGATGATCATGCCCCGACACCGGCAGCGCATGGATATGGGCGATCCGGCCGCCGAACGGCGCGAGATAGGCGTCCATATCCTTGTTGGCGAGCATGCCGATGACGAGTTGGATCTGGCGGCTGTGCAGCCGGTCGGCGGTGAAGAAGGCGCTGATCGCCTGGCCGGCGGCTTCATTATGGCCGCCGTCGAGCCAGGCTTCCGCCGCTTCGGGCAGGGCGGCGAGCAGCGGGCCGCGCTCCAGCCGTTGCAGCCGGGCGGGCCAGTGCGCCCAGAGCGGCGCGGCCTTCAGGGCTGCCTCGCTCACCGGCACGGCCTGCTGATGGCGGAGCATGGCGATGGCGAGGGCGACATTCTGGACCTGATGCGCGCCGGGCAGGCGCGGCATCGGCACGTCGACATGGCCCTGCTCGTCGCGATAATGGACCCGGTCGCGATAGACGGCGGCGTCCCAGGCGGTGCCCATGGCGAGCCATAGGGTGCCGGCGCGATCCACAGCATCCTGCATCACCGGGGCGAGGGTGGGATCATAACGCTGCGTCACCAGCGCCGCGCCGGGCTTGGCGATGCCGGCCTTTTCCGCGGCGATGACGGGCAGCGTGTCGCCCAGGAAGGCCTGATGATCGATGCCGAGCTGGGCGATGCCGCAGACGACCGGATCGACGATGACGTTGGTGGCGTCGAGCCGCCCGCCAAGGCCGACCTCTATGATGCAGGCGTCGGCATCATGTTCGGCAAAGGCGAGGAAGGCAGCGGCTGTCGTCACCTCGAAGAAGCTGGCGCCGATCCCTTCTGCCACATCCAGCACGCGGGCGAGATAGGCGGCGAGCATGGCATCGCCGATCAGCTTGCCGGCGATGCGGATGCGTTCGTTGAAGCGGACCAGATGGGGCGAGGTGAAGACATGGACGGTCTTGCCGTCCGCTTCCAGTGCGGCGCGCAGGAAGGCGCAGGTCGACCCCTTGCCGTTGGTGCCGGCGACATGGAAGACCGGCGGCAGGCGATGGTGCGGATCGTCCAGCCGCTCCAGCAGCCGGGTGATCCGCTCCAGTCCCAATATGTCGGCGCCGGGGGACAGCGACCAGAGCCGGTCAAGCTGGGCCTGGACCTGCGGGTCGTCCGAAACGGCATGGTCGGCCATGGCGCGCTGATCCCCCTATCGCGCTTTTGAGGCTCAGGCGGCGGCGCGCGGCGTCAGATAGCCGATCACGCGGGCCAGCGTGTCGCGCAGTTCGCTGCGATGGACCACCATGTCGAGCATGCCATGGTCGAGCAGATATTCGGCGCGCTGGAAGCCTTCGGGCAGCTTTTCGCGGATCGTGCTTTCGATGACGCGCTGACCGGCGAAGCCGATCAGGGCATTGGGCTCCGAAATCTGGATATCGCCCAGCATCGCATAGCTGGCCGTCACGCCGCCGGTGGTCGGATCGGTCAGCACGACGATATAGGGCAGGCCGGCCGCGTGCAGCTTCTGGATCGCCACGGTGGAGCGCGGCATCTGCATCAGCGAGAGGATGCCTTCCTGCATGCGTGCGCCGCCGGCAGCGGTGAAGATGACATAGGGGCATTTATGCGCGATCGCGTCATTGATGCCCTGGATGAAGGCCGCGCCCACGCCCATGCCCATGGAGCCGCCCATGAAGGCGAAATTCTGCACGCCCATGACCAGCGGCACGTCGTCGATTGCGCCGCGCGCGTTGATGAGCGCGTCCTGGTCGCCGGTGGAAGCACGGGCGGCCTTGATCCGGTCCGGATAACGCTTGCTATCGCGGAACTTGAGCGGATCTTCCGGCACGCCGGGCGTCGGCAGCAGGATGAAGCCGGCGTCGAGGATCTGCTCGAACCGTTCCGACGGGCCGATGCGGCCATGATGGTCGCAGCGCGGGCAGACCGAGAGATTTTCCTCCCATTCCTTGATGAAGACCATTTCCTTGCACGACGGGCACTGGTGCCAGAGCGTTTCGGCGGTGGTTTCCTTCTTGGTGAAGGGCAGGGCGTTACGAACGCGGTTGATCCAGCTCATGCTGCGGTCTCCCGGATAGAAGTGGTGAGGGCGCCGCTGAGCGACGCGACGAATTCCTGGACGAAGGGGCCGGCGGCATCGCCGTGCGAGCCGACGATGTCGACGATCGCCGAGCCGACCACCACGCCATCGGCGACGCGGCCGATGGCGGCCGCCTGTTCGGGCGTGCGCACGCCGAAGCCGACCGCGATCGGCAGGTCGGTGGCGGCCTTCAGCCGATCGACCGCCATTTCGATATTGGCCTGCGCCGCCTGCTGCTTGCCGGTGATGCCGGCAACGGCGACATGGTAGAGGAAGCCGCTGGCGCCGTTCAGCACGGCGGGCAGGCGGGCGGCGTCCGTGGTCGGGGTCGCAAGGCGGACGAGGTGGACGCCGACGGCGCGCAGGGCGGGGCCGAGTTCGGCATCTTCCTCCGGCGGGATATCGACACAGATCACGCCGTCGACACCGGCGGTCTGGCACTGGTCGGCGAACCAGTCGGACCCGCGCGCCAGCATCGGATTGGCATAGCCCATCAGGATCAGCGGCGTTTCCGGGTGCCGCGCGCGGAAATCGGCGGCCAGCGCGAACACGTCCTTGGTCTTGGTGCCGGAACCCAGGCTGCGCAGGTTGGCCAGTTCGATCGCCGGGCCATCAGCCATCGGATCGGTGAAGGGCATGCCGAGTTCGATGATGTCGGCGCCGCCCGCGACCAGCGCATCGAGGATGGCAGGGGTCGAGGCGACGTCCGGGTCACCGGCGGTCACGAAGGTGATGAGGGCGGCGCGGCCCTGTGCCTTGCAGGCGGCGAAGCGGGTGGCGAGACGGTCCATGCTCACATCTCCACTCCCAGCGCGTCGGCGACGGTGAAGATATCCTTGTCCCCCCGGCCCGACAGATTGACGACGATGATCTTGTCCGCGTCCAGCGTCGGCGCGACCTGCTGCGCGGCGGCCACGGCATGGGCGGATTCGAGCGCGGGGATGATCCCTTCAAGGCGGGAGAGGGTCTGGAAGCTTTCCAGCGCCTCATCATCCTTGATCGGCAGATATTTCACCCGGCCGATCTCGTGCAGCCAGCTATGTTCCGGGCCGATGCCGGGATAGTCGAGGCCAGCCGAAATGCTGTGGGCTTCGGTGATCTGGCCGTCCTCGTCCTGGAGCAGATAGGTGCGGTTGCCGTGCAGGATGCCCGATGCGCCGCCAGCCAGCGAGGCGGCATGCTTTTTGTCGAGGCCCTCGCCGGCCGCTTCCACACCGATCATCGCGACTTCGGGATCGTCGAGGAAGGGGTGGAACATGCCGATGGCGTTGGAGCCGCCGCCCACCGGGGCGATCAGCATATCGGGCAGACGGCCTTCGGCCTCCATGATCTGCGAGCGGATTTCCTTGCCGATGATCGACTGGAAATCCCGCACCAGCTCGGGATAGGGGTGCGGGCCGGCGGCGGTGCCGATGATGTAGAAAGTGTCATGGACGTTAGACACCCAATAGCGCAGGGCGTCGTTCATCGAATCCTTGAGCGTCGAGGAGCCGGAATGGACCGGGATCACCTCGGCGCCGAGCAGCTTCATGCGGAAGACGTTGGGCTTCTGCCGCTCGACATCCTTGGCGCCCATGAAGATCTTGCATTCCATGCCGAACAGGGCGGCGACGGTCGCGGTGGCGACGCCGTGCTGGCCCGCGCCGGTTTCGGCGATGACCTTCTTCTTGCCCATGCGGCGGGCGAGCAGCGCCTGTCCGATGCAATTGTTGATCTTGTGCGCGCCGGTGTGATTGAGTTCCTCGCGCTTGAGGTAGATCTTGGCACCCTTGCCCGGCTCGGCCTTGGCGCGCAGCGCTTCGGTCAGCCGTTCGGCATAATAAAGCGGGTTGGGGCGGCCGACATAGGAGCGCAGCAGCTCGGCATATTCGGCGTGAAATTCGGGATCGGCCTTGGCTGCCTTATAGACCTTTTCCAGTTCCAGGATCAGCGGCATCAGCGTTTCGGCGACATAGCGGCCGCCAAAGGCGCCGAAATGGCCGTTATCGTCCGGCTGGCTGCGAAGGCTGTTGGGCAGGGTGATGGTGTCGGTCATGAATATCTTTCCGGGGACAAATGATGGGCGTTCGCTTGTGGTCAGGAAGCGATCAGCGCCATCGTCCTTCGATGCGCATGGCAGGGGCGTTCAGCGTCAACATGCCGACACCGCTTTGCAGAAGGCCATGATCTTGTCCACACTCTTGATGCCCGGTGCATCCTCGACGCCCGAAGAAACGTCGATCAGCGGCGTGTCGGTCAGGCGGATCGCTTCGCACACATTGTCGATACCAAGGCCCCCCGAAAGCCCCCAGGGCGCGGGCATGGCGACGCCGCGCAGCAAGGTCCAGTCGAAGCGCAGTCCCATGCCGCCGGGCAGCGCCGCGCCATCGGGCGTCTTCGCGTCGAACAGCAGCCGGTCGACTGTGCCGGCATAGGCCTGGGCCGCGTCGATATCGGCGCGGGTCTTGACCGAAATCGCCTTCCACACCGGCAGGCTGAAACGCTGGCGAATGGCGGCGACCCTCTCCGGGCTTTCCTTGCCATGGAGTTGCAGGGCGCTGAGCGCGCCGGTGCCGGTCAGGCGGGCAAGCTGTTCGTCATCGGCATCGACGACCACGGCGACGCGATCGACATGGGCCGGGACGGCCGCAGCGAGCGCGCGCAGCTGGTCGGCTTCGACATGGCGCGGGCTTTTGGGGAAATGGACGAAGCCGACATGGCTCGCCCCGGCGCACACGGCGGCGCCCACCGTCTCCGGCGTCGACAGGCCGCAGATCTTGATCGCGATTCGGGACATGGGCGGGCCTTTAGACCGTAAGGGAAGGGAAGTCACATCCTGGTGAGCGCTGGGGCATGGCCCGGCTCGGTCAGGTCGATGTCCTGCAGACCCAGCCACTGGTCGAGATGGGCAAGCGCGGCATCGCCCAGAAAATCGTCGAGCGCGGCGAAGATCGCGGCCTGATCCATTTCGGCAGGATCGAGGGGCTGATGCCATTTCAGGGTGAAGCGCGTGCCGCCGGTTCGGACGAGATAGAGCGGCATGATTCGGGCGCCCGACGCCTTGGCCATACGCAGCGCGATCGAGACATTGCCCTGCGGCCCCAGCGGCCTGCCGAAGGTGGGAAAGCTCACCTGCCGGTCGCGCCGTTCGTCGAGCAGCATATAGGCGAGCGCGCGATCTTCCTTGGCCAGATGACGCAGGATGCGCCGCGCCGCGCCTTCGCCCGGTGGCAGCGCATCGGTGGCATAGGCGGCACGGGCCTTTTCCAGCATTTTGGCATGGCGCGGATTTTCCGGCGGTTGCTGCACGCCGATCGACGGCCGGTCCATCTGGGTCTTGAGATGGGCGGCAATCACATCCCAATGGCCGATATGCAGCGACACGAAGATGATCGCGCCCGGCCCATCGACGATGGCGCGATAGGCATCATGATCCTCGATCGAGAAATGACCATTCGCCAGCAGTCGCCCCATCGACGGCAGTTCGGCGGCGAAGCGGCCGACATTGCGCCAGCGTTCGTGCAGGAGCGTGGCGGCATCGCGTTCCGACAGATCAGGACGCAACAGGGCAAGGTTGCGCCTGGCGCGTTCGGATCGGACGGCCATGCGGCGGGGGGCGACCATGCCGCCGAGCCATGCGCCGATCGCCGAACCGGCGCTTACCGGCAGGATGTGCATCAGCCGATACATGAAGGGGCTGTAGAGCATTCAGATCGCGCACTTGGATGGGTTGGCACTGGGCATGGCGTCGGTCATACACGGGCGCGATAAAGGGTAAAGGGGCATCCCGATCTTGAGCATCTTCCTGGCGATCTGGTTCCTGCTGCAGGCGATCGGCCTGCTGGGCGTGATCAATTATTGGCGCCATCTGCCGGCGGACCGACAGGAGGAGGCGCCCGACGGCGCGGTCATGATCCTGTCGGTGCGTGACGACTGGCAAGGTGACAGCGAACTTGTCACCCGGCTGAAGGCGCAGAGCGCGCCGTTCCGTCTGCTGCTGGCGACGTCGGGGGGCTGTGTGGCGGCGGAGGCGCTCGCTGCCGCCGAGCCGGATTGGGTGCAGATCGTGCGGGCGGGCGTGGCCAGCGACGAGGGGCAGAAGGTTCACAAGTTGCGGGCGGCATTGAAGGCGTTGCGCGACGGGGATCGCTATCTGATCTTCATCGACGCCGATATCGAGCCGCCGGTGCGGTTGGTAGGGCGACTGCTCTTCCCGCTAGTGCGGGGCAAGGCGGATATCGTGACAGGTTATCGGCTGCTGCTGCCGGCCGGGCAGGGCATGCCGGCGCTGGTCGGCGCGGTCGAGCAGCAATTGGCGACGCTGCCGCGCGCGGCCAGTTCCACCATGCCCTGGGGCGGGGCAATGGCGATGACGCGGGTGGCGGCCGAGCGGATCGACATCGACGCGGCGCTGGCCGGGCGCCTGTCCGACGACATGGCGATCGGCCTGGCTGGATGGCGCGCGAAGCTGCGGATGCGGCCGGTGCGCGACCTGCTGGTGGCGAGCCCATTGGACGGAAGGTTGAGTGCGCTCTGGAATTTTGGGGTGCGTCAATATCGCCATATCCTCACCAACAGTCCGCGCATGTGGGCGGTAGCGACCGGTG
>NZ_NOIW01000144.1:0-10519 GCF_002708645.1 Sphingobium sp. IP1 | reverse complement strand
TCGCAGATAGGCCGCAGATAGGGATCGACCTTTTCCTTCATGTCGCCCGGCAGCCAGCCGAGCTTTTCGCCCGCTTCGACAGCCGTCAGGGAGAGGACTAGGCGATCGACGCTGCCGGTGATGAGCTGGCTGACCGCCTGGGCGACCGCCAGATAGGTCTTGCCGGTGCCTGCCGGGCCAAGCGCGAAGATGATGTCGTTCCGGGTCAGCGCCTCCATATAGGCGACCTGGGTGGCGGAACGGGGGACGATCGTCTTCTTGCGGGTGCGGATCATCACCTTGGGTGGTTCGGCGACGTCATGGCGGATGATGCCATCCAGCGTCGGTTCGGCCGACATGGCGATCACGGCTTCCACCGCGCCATTGTCGATTTCCTGCCCGGCGACGATGCGGTTGTAGAGGCCGGTCATCACGTCGCGGGCGCGGGCGGCGGCTTCGGCCTCGCCCTCGATCTGCAGCTTGTTGCCGCGCGCGGCGATATAGACGCCGAGGCGGTTCTCGATCGCGACCAGATTCTGGTCATATTGGCCGAACAGCGCACCCAGAAGATGCGGCTTTTCGAACGTCACTTCCAGGCGCGCACGCTCGGCAATGTCGGTGCGGGGATGGTGCGGTTTCTTGCCCATTCAAAAGCCTCCCTGGCTCGTCATGCATCTCGTAAGGACCGGCAGGCGCCGTGGGTCGGGGAGATGGCTTCCCGGCTGTGCGGGAATGACGAGGCTTTGGTTCAAGCGGCTTTCCTCCTGCTGATTTCGCCGGCCAGGCTGTTCGGGCCGGCGCTGATGATATCGACTTCGACCATGTCGCCAATGCCATATTCGGGCGCGGTGACATGGACGGATTGCAGCCAGGGCGTCTTGCCGATCAGCTGGCCGGGATAGCGGCCCTTGCGTTCGAGCAGGATGCTGGTGGTGCGGCCCACCGTGGCGCTGTTGAAATCGACCTGATGGCGGTTGATCGCGGCCTGCAGCCGGGCCAGCCGTTCGTCCATCACCGCCGCCGGGATCTGGTGATCCATGTCCGCCGCCGGGGTGCCGGGGCGGGGGCTGTATTTGAAGGAATAGCATTGCGCGTAGCGCACTTGCTCAACGATCTTGAGAGTATCTTCGAACTCTGCGTCGGTTTCGCCGGGGAAGCCGACGATGAAATCGCCCGACAAGGCGATGTCCGGCCGGGCCGCGCGCACGCGTTCGATGATGCGCAGATAGCTGTCGACCGTGTGGCTGCGGTTCATCGCCTTCAAAATGCGGTCATTGCCCGACTGCACCGGCAGATGGAGGAAGGGCATCAGCTTGGGCTCGTCGCCATGGGCGGCGATCAGCCCGTCGCTCATGTCGTTGGGGTGGCTGGTGGTGTAGCGGATGCGCTCCAGCCCGCCGAGCTTCGCCAGTTCGCGGGCCAGGCCATCCATGCCCTGCATCCGGCCCTTGTCATCCTCACCGGTCCAGGCATTGACGTTCTGGCCGAGCAGGGTGATCTCGCGCACGCCGCCATCGACCAGCGCCTTGGCCTCGTCCAGGATCGCGGTCCAGCTGCGGCTGATCTCCGCGCCGCGGGTATAGGGCACGACGCAATAGGTGCAGAATTTGTCGCAGCCTTCCATGATCGTCAGGAAGGCGGTCGGTCGGGCCTGCTTGGTGCGGCCGGGCAGGGCGGCGAATTTGGAATTGGCCGGCATGTCGGTGTCGACAGCCTCCTCGCCGCGCTGCGCCTTGCCGATCAGGTCGGGCAGGCGGTGATAGGCCTGCGGGCCGACGACGATGTCGACATTGCGGGCACGGCGCTGGATCTCGCCGCCCTCGGCTTGGGCGACGCAGCCGGCGACGGCGATCATCGGGCGCGTGCCATCCTCGCGGGTCAGGCGGCCAATGTCGGAATAGACCTTGTCCACCGCCTTTTCGCGGATGTGGCAGGTGTTGAGGATGACGAGGTCGGCCTCTGCGCCATCGGCAGCAGCGGTCATGCCGCGCTCGCCCAGCATTTCGGCCATGCGTTCGCCATCATAGACGTTCATCTGGCAGCCGAAGGATTTGACCTGGAAGGTGGCCGGGCCCTTGCCGGCTTTATGTTCGGGGGCGTCGTTACGATTCATGCCGTCCAGCTATACAGGCGCTTGGCCCGAAGAGGAAGGTGGCAGGTGCGCGGCAATGCTTGCGGCGATCCGCTGGTGCGCGGTGGCCGCCAATATCTTGCGATCGGCGCAACTGGCCGGGTCGAACGGCTCCAGGAACCGGATGGTGACGGGCAGGCGGCCCTTGCGCTCCAGCAGCCGTTTGGCGTTGGCGCCGGCGGGTTCGTCGCCATGCCAGGCGATCTCCGCCGTGGCCGCGCCATAATCGATATGGACCGGCTGGATCATCACCGCGCGCGGCGGCGGCATCAGCACGGCGAGCAGCGAGGGCTTGAAGGGCAGCAGGCCACTGCCGTCGCTGGTCGTGCCTTCAGGGAAGAGGGCAATGGGCTGATGACCGGCGAGCGCGGCGCGCAGTGCATCGAGCTGGCCCGACAGGCTGCCGCGTTTCTCACGCGAGACGAACAAGGTGTTGTTCTGGGCGGCGAGCCAGCCGATCACCGGCCAGCTGGCAATGCCGTCATGGGCGACGAAGGCTGCGCCGGTGGCGTCGGCCAGCGCGAGAATGTCGATCCAGCTGACATGATTGGCGACCAGGAACATGTCGCTGTCGACCGGGTGACCTTCCAACCGGACGCTGGCGCCGACCGAGCGGGCCGCCATCCCCAGGAAGCGGCGCGGCCAGGGGGATGGACGGCGAAGCAGGCGCCACAAGAGGTGCGGGGGCAGGCAGAGCAGCAGGCTGCCCAGCAGGGCGGCGATGCGGCCTGCCCGGCGCAGTGGCGCCAAGGCGTCAGTCCTTGCGGTCGAGGGCGACGCCGTAGAGTTCCATGCGATGGTCGACCAGGCGGAAGCCGAGCTTTTCGGCGATCTGCTTCTGCAGCAGTTCCAGTTCGGGGTCGACGAATTCGATGACGTTGCCGGTTTCGACGTCGATCAGATGGTCATGATGCGATTCCGGGGCAGCTTCGTAGCGGGCGCGGCCGTCGCCAAAATCGTGGCGCTCCAGAATGCCGGCTTCCTCGAACAGGCGCACGGTGCGGTAGACGGTGGCGATCGAGATGCCCGGATCGATGGTGGACGCGCGCTTGTGCAGTTCCTCGACATCGGGGTGATCGGTCGCGTCGCTCAGCACCTGGGCGATGACCCGGCGCTGTTCGGTGATGCGCAGGCCCTTTTCGTGACAGAGGGCTTCGACGTCGATCTTGCGGTTCATGCGGGGGGCTGGCTCGCTTCAAAAATGGAAAAGTCGGACATTGCCTAGCCGCTTTTGTTCCAACGGAAAAGGGGCGCATCGTCGATGCGCCCCTTTCGCAATAGGTAAATACCGAAGTTGTGGGGCTTATTTGCCGCCACGGGTCCGGCGGCGCTTCGTGCCGAGGCCAATCTTCTTGGCCAGCGAGCGACGCTGTTCGGCATAATTGGGGGCGACCATCGGGTAATCCGCCGGCAGGCCCCACTTGGCGCGATAATCTTCGGGGGTCATCTGATAATGGGTCATCAGGTGACGCTTGAGCATCTTGAGCTTCTTACCGTCTTCCAGACAGGTGATGTAATCCGGCTTGATCGATGCGCGTACCGAAACAGCCGGTTCCGGCTTGACTTCGGGGGCGGGCGCCGGGGTCGAAAGACCGGTCAGCGCGGCATGAACATTCTGGATAAGGGTTGCGACGTCGGAAACAGCAACACTGTTGTTCGAGACGTGCGCAGCGACAATGTCGGAGGTCAGAGTGACGAGCAGTTCGCTCTGTGCCGATTCGTTTTCCATTTTTCTTGTTTCCTGCAAAGGCTTCTATTGTGCGACCCGCCTGAGGAAATGGATTCAGAGCGGTAGATCTTGGCTAGACCCTGTGGCCTGCCTTCGCAAGAGAAGATTGCCTTAAACAAGCATGTCGATGCGAAAACTCAAGGCGTCATGAAGCTTTCCATCATTGCCCCGATAGTAACCGGGGCGACGATGTACATATTCGAAACCAATAGTCTCATAAAGTTTGACCGCCATGTTCGATGCGCGGACTTCCAGGTTCATCGACGTGATGCCGCGGCGACGCGCCAGTGTCAGGCTGTGGCCCAGCAGGGACCGGCCGATGCCACGGCCACGCCATAGCGGATCGACCGCCAGCAGCAGCAGTTCGCATTCGTCCAGCACCGAGCGGACCAGGGCGAAGCCGAGCGGGGCCGCATCGACATGGGCGATGGTCAGCCAGGTGCCCGGCATGGTCATGACCCCCGACAATTGAGGCAGGGTCCAGGCCTCGCCGAACAGCGGGTCGAAGGCGCGGGTCATCACTTCCATGGCGTCGGCGAGCGCATTGCGCTCGCCCTCATCATAGGTGTCGAGCGTCAGGCCGGCGGGGATCATGAAGCGGCGCGCTCCGCGATCGTCTTGGCGTCGGCCTCGCGGCCATAGAGCGGGGAGGGGGCAAGCGGCGGCAGCTCTGCAATCAGGTTGTAGCGCGCGGCTTCGGGATAGAGGGCTATCGCGGTGCCGTCGCCGCGTGCGGTGACCAGCGCCTCGGCGCCGGTGCCGTAAAATTGCGCCATGTCGAGCTGGGTCGCGAGCGTGGCGATCGGCGTGGAGGCGGGCTGGGTCGTGGCGGTGCGGCCATCGGCCTCGAACAATTGCCAGAAGAGTTCGCCATGGCCGCCGGTGATGGTGACCGCGACCGGGCCGTCCCGATGGTCGAGCGCCGCCATCGCGGCGATCAGGCAAAAGGCGCTATAGCCATGGAGTGGCACCGACCAGGCGAGCGCCAAGGCGCGGGCGGCGGCGATGCCGATGCGCACGCCGGTGAAGCTGCCGGGGCCTACATCGACCGCGATCGCATCGGCGCGCCCGCCATCGGGCAGCGCGGCAATCGCGGGCAGCAGGGCCTCGGCATGGCCGCGGCCGACGATTTCATGAAAATGGCCGATTGGCTGGCCGTCTTCCAGCAGCGCAACGGACAGCGCCTGCGTGGCGGTGTCGATGACCAATATGCGCAAATTCACTCCCCCGAAGCCGCGGTGCCGATATGGATATGGCTGCGGTTAATCGATCCGGGGCGATTTGCCAAATCCGGTCATCGCAGCGTCAGACCGCGCGGACTTCCGTCACTTCCGGCACATAATGCTTGAGCAGCTGCTCGATGCCGTTCTTGAGCGTGGCGGAGGAGGAGGGGCAGCCGGCGCAGGCGCCCTGCATGCGCAGATAGACGGTGCCCTTGTCGAAGCCGCGATAGATGATGTCGCCGCCGTCATTGGCCACGGCCGGGCGCACGCGGGTTTCGATCAAATCCTTGATCTGGTCGACGATCTCGGCATCTTCCGGATCATCCGTGAAGGCCTCTTCCTCGGCCGGGACGCTGAAGCCCGCGGCGGTGCCGGCGGCGAACAGCGGCATGTTGGCCGAGAAATGGTCGAGCAGGATCGAGAGAATCTCCGGCTTTACGTCGCTCCATTCGGCGCCCGGCGCGATCGTCACCGAAATGAAGTCGGCACCGAAGAAGACGCCGGTCACGTCACCCAGGCCGAACAGCGCATCGGCCAGCGGCGAGGCTTCGGCCTCTTCGGGGCTGGCGAAGTCGCGGGTGCCCGCGGCGCCCATGACGGCCTGGCCGGGGAGGAATTTGACGGTCGCCGGATTGGGCGTGAGTTCGGTCTCGATCAGCATGGCCGCTATGTGGCGACGTGCGCGCGCGAGATCAAGCGGTCAAACGGAACTTCGGCGGCGTCGGGCCATTTCCTTTGGTGAAGCCCCAGATAAGGAGATGGAAAGATGAGCGACGACAAGGATATTCGCGAGCGTTTCTGGACGGACCTGTCGAGCAGCCCGTTCCTGATGGTGGGGTTGCAGGGCAGCCATGCGCACAGCGTGCCGATGACCGCGCAGCTGGACAAGGATGCCGATCATTGCTTCTGGTTCTATACCAGTCGCGACAATCGGCTGGCCGCCGGTGGGTCGGCGATGGCGCAGTTCGCGGCGAAGGATCATTATCTGTTCGCCTGCATCAACGGCACGCTGGTGCCGGAGACCGACGAGGCGGTGATCGACCGTTATTGGTCGAAGCAGGTCGAGGCCTGGTATCCGGGCGGACGGCAGGATCCCAACCTGCTGATGCTGCGCTTTGACCTTGGCACGGCCGAGATCTGGCGCGCCGATCTGTCGATCGGCGGGGTGTTCAAGATGATGTTTGGCGGCGATGTCCGGGCGGAGTTGCGCGACAAGCATGCCGAGGTGAGCCTCTAAACCCGAATGTCATGTTGGGCGGCCGCGGGCGAAATCCCGTGGCCGCTTGCTTTTCGGCGGCATTTGCCCCATATGTGCGGCAGCGCAGCATGGCCCTTGGGGCCCGATAGCGATTGGCAGCGTGATCGTTCCCGGCTCTGACAGGCCCTGGGAACCGGCCAATGACAGTCTGCGCCAAGCTTGAGGCTTCCCTATTCACGCGGGTCGTTTCCTAACCCGCCTTGCGCCCTTGCTGCGTCCGCAGACAGGTTGGCGCCCGGCCGACTTGTGAGTTTCTCATGCATTTCAATGAACTTGGTCTTTCCGAGCCGATCATCAAGGCGCTTACCGCCAAGAAATATGCCGAGCCGACGCCGATCCAGCAAAAGGCCATTCCGGTCCTGCTGGAAGGCCGCGACCTGTGCGGCATCGCCCAGACCGGCACCGGCAAGACCGCAGCCTTCGCGCTGCCCAGCCTCGACTATTTCGCGCGCAACCCCAAGCCGACGCCGATCAAGGGCTGTCGCATGCTGGTGCTGTCGCCGACCCGCGAGCTGGCCGCCCAGATCGCCCAGAGCTTCCGCGACTATGGCCGCTTCCTGCGCCTGTCGGTGGAAAGCGTGTTCGGCGGCGTGCCGGTCAACAAGCAGATCCGTGCCCTGTCGGCCGGCGTCGACATCGTCGTCGCCACCCCCGGCCGCCTGCTCGACCTGATCGACCAGCGCGCCTTCACCATCAAGGACACGGAAATCTTCGTCCTCGACGAGGCCGACCAGATGATGGACATGGGCTTCATCCACCCGCTGAAGCGCATCGCCAAGCTGTTGCCGCGCGATCGCCAGAACCTGTTCTTCTCGGCCACCATGCCCAAGGAGATCGAGGCACTGGCCGGCCAGTTCCTCAATGATCCGGTCAAGGTCAGCGTCGCGCCGCAGTCGACCACGGCCGAGCGCGTTCGCCAGCAGCTGACCTTCGTCAACCAGGCGGAGAAGCAGGCGCTGCTGCACATCGTGCTGAAGACCGAGGAGATCGACCGCGCGCTGATCTTCACCCGCACCAAGCATGGCGCCGACCGCGTCGTGCGCTTCCTGGAGGGCGCGGGCATTCAGGCCTTCGCGATCCATGGCAACAAGAGCCAGGCGCAGCGCACCACCGCGCTGCAAGCGTTCCGCCATGGCCATTGCAAGCTGCTGGTCGCGACCGACATCGCCGCGCGCGGCATCGACGTGTCGGGCGTGTCCCACGTCATCAACTTCGAAATCCCGAACGTGCCGGAACAATATGTCCACCGCATCGGCCGGACGGCGCGTGCCGGCGCGGACGGCATCGCCATCAGCTTCGTGGCGGATGATGAACGGCCTTACCTCAAGGCAATCGAGCGGGCGACCAAGGTGAAGCCCGAGATCGTGCCCCTGCCGGAGAATTTCCTGGAGGCCGTGCGCAACCTTCCCAAGCCCGCGCCGCAGCGCAAGGGGCCGAGCCAGAGCCCGGCCCAGCAGGCCAAGCGTGCCGAAGGCCAGCGTCGTTATCAGGAAGGGCAGAAGGCCCAGCGCGGCGCGCCAGACAAGGCTCGCCGGGGTGAAGGGGGCCATCGTGGCGAGGGCGCGCATCGTGGCGAAGGCGATGGTGCCGGCGCCAAGAAGAATTTCCGTCGTCGTCGTGGTGGCGGCGGTGGCGCCGTCGGCACGCACAAGGGCGCGGTCCAGCGCACCGGCGCACCGCGCGGCTGATAGCTGAGGCGTTCCGGGCGCTCCCCATGGAGCGTCCGGGACGAACCGCTCTGGCGCGCGCCATTTTGCGTCCGCGCCATATTTTCATTGATGCATCGCGTGGGGCGCAAGAGCGGTTCCCCGTTCTTTGCACGATGCTCCGATGCCGCGGCGTGACCATCTTTGTCAGTGGTCATTCAGGAAAATGCCGTTAGGCTCCCCTGCCTATGCGTTTGACCCCCCGCCGTTCGGCCGCTTCGCTCACCATTCTTGCCCTGCTTCTGTCGGGCTCTCCCCTGCCGCTGGCGGCAAGGACCGATCCTTCGGTTGCCGGCGCAAAGGCCGCGCCGGGCAGCAGCCAGGCGGACATCCGACCCTGGCTCTACGAAAATAGTGATGTGCCGATCGACACGGCGTGGCGGTTCGGCACGCTGTCCAACGGGCTGCGCTATGCCATCCGCCGCAATGGCGTGCCGCCGGGGCAGGTGTCGATCCGCCTGCGCATCGATGCCGGATCGCTGATGGAGCGTCCTGATGAGCAGGGCTATGCCCATTTCATGGAGCATCTGTCGATGCGCGGGTCGCGCCATGTGCCCGATGGCGAGTCGAAGCGCATCTGGCAGCGGCTGGGCGTAACCTTCGGCAGCGACAGCAATGCCGCAACCACGCCGACCGGAACTACCTATGCGCTGGACCTGCCACAGGCCAATCAGACGAGCCTTGGCGAAAGCCTGAAGATCCTGGCCGGCATGATGACCGATCCCAATATCGTCGACAGCGCGGTCGATGCCGAGCGGGCGGTGGTGCTGGCCGAACGGCGCGAGAGCGACGGGCCGCAGATGCGGATTTCCGATGCCAGCCGCCAGCATTTCTTCGCTGGCCAAGCCTTGGCCGACCATGCGCCGATCGGCACGGTCGCGACGCTCAACGCGGTGACCGCGGCCAAGGCCGAAGCCTTCCACCAGCGCTGGTATCGTCCGGAAAACACGGTGATCGCGATTGCCGGCGATATCGATCCGGCGCTGGCCGAACAATTGCTCAAGGATAATTTTGCCAGCTGGCAGGATAGCGGCAAGGGCGCCGAGCAGCCCGATTTCGGCGAGCCGGACCCCAAGGCGCCGGCCACCCGCGTTGTGGTGGAACCGGGCTCGCCGACGGGCCTCACCATGGCTTGGCTGCGTCCCTGGAAGCCCCATGCCGACACGATCGTCTATAATCAGGACAAGCTGACCGACATGCTGGCGCTGCAGATTGTCAGCCGGCGGCTGGAGCAGGCGGCACGGGCAGGGGGCAGCTTCCTGGCAGCGGGCGTCGATCAGCAGGATATCAGCCGGTCGGCCGACGGCACCTTCATCACCATCACGCCCACCGGCGAGAATTGGGAGAAGGCGCTGGCCGATGTGCGCGCGATCATCGAGGATGCCAAGGCCGCGCCGCCGACCCAGCAGGAAATCGACCGCGAATATGCGCAGCTCGACACGGCGCTGGCGATCCAGGTCGAAAATGCCGACACGGAAGCCGGGGCCAAGCAGGCGAGCGATCTGGTGAGCGCGGTGGACATTCGCGAAACCACGGTCAGCCCGCAGGCGGCGCTCGACATCTTCCGCTCCGGCAAGCCAGCGATGACGCCGCAGAAGATACTGGATTGCGCCCGTCGCCTCTTTTCCGCCGGGGTGTTCCGGGCGATGCTGATCACCGGCAAGGTCGAGGCGGGGCAGGACCAGAAGCTGGCCGCTGCGCTCGCCGCGCCGGTCAAGGCGGCGACCAATGCCCGCCTGGCCGACAAGGCGGTGACGATGGACGACCTGCCCAAATTCGGCGCGCCCGCGACCGTCGTGTCGCGTACGCCGGTCGGGTTGCAGGGCATGGAGAGCATCACCTTCTCCAACGGCGTCAAGCTGACGCTGTTCGCCAATGATGCGGAGACCGAGAAGGTGCGCATCAATGTCCGCTTCGGTCATGGCCAGCAGGCCTTCTCACCCACCAAGCCGGTGGCAAGCTGGGCCGGCGATTATGCGCTGGTGGCGAGCGGCATCGGCAAGCTGGGCCAGCGGGAGCTGGACGACCTGACCAATGGCCGGCGCATGGGCATGCAGTTTTCGACCGACGATGACGCGTTCGAATTGCAGGCGGTGACCCGTCCGGCCGATTACAAGGATCAGTTGCGCCTGTTTGCCGCCAAGCTGTACCAGCCCGGCTGGGATCCGGCGCCGATCGCGCGGGTGAAGACCGGCGCCTCGGTCGCTTATGACGCGATGTCGCGCGCGCCCGACGGCGTGCTGGGGCGTGACCTCAACTGGCTGCTGCATGACAAGGATGTGCGGTTCCGCACCCCGTCCAAGGCGGAAATCAACGCGCTGACGCCGCAGAGCTTCCGCCAGACCTGGGAGCCGATCCTGGCTTCGGGGCCGATCGAGATCCAGATTTTCGGTCAGGTGAAGGCCGAAGAAGCGATCCAGGCGGTGGCGGCGACCTTTGGCGCATCGGATCATGGCACAGCACCAGTGCGTCGGGTTGAGCACCATGCAGCAG
>NZ_NOIW01000143.1:0-10697 GCF_002708645.1 Sphingobium sp. IP1 | reverse complement strand
GCGCTGACGGAGGGGCACAGGCCGGATAGCGCAGCGCCAAGAGGCACCTGCCCCTCCGTCAGCGCTTCGCGTCTGTTCAATGGAGACCCGTGTCTCCATTGAACTCCCCGTGCCGGGGAGGAATGTCCGCATCTGGTCGAAACCGGCCGTCGCTTCGGTGTCGCGTCGCGCGGCGACCGGCTCAGCCGAACAGATAGATGTGGATCGGGTTCTTGGGATCGAGCAGCATCTTGGTGGTCAGTGCCAGCGACATGATGATGAGCAGCGGCTTGATCAGCTTCGATCCGAACCGCATGGCCAGGTGCGATCCGATCTGGCCGCCGGTGATTGATCCGACCGCCATGGCGAGGCCCGCGATCCAGATGACATGGCCGCCCGCCACCATGGTCAGCAATCCCGCGACATTGGAGGCGAAATTGGCGGCCTTGGTCTGGGCGGTGGCGCGCAGCAGCGACAGGCCGCCCAGCGCGATGAAGATGGTGGTGTAGAAGGCGCCGGCACCCGGCCCGAAAAAGCCGTCATAAAAGCCGACCACGCCGATCATGCCGGACAGGCCCGATAGGCCGACGCGGGCATGGCGATCGGCATCGCTCAGCTTGGGCGAGAAGGTGAAATAGGCCGCCATCGCGATCAGCAGCGCGGGCATCAGCCCGGCCAGGATCGACGGGTCGACCCGTTGCAGCAGCCAGGCGCCGCCGATCGACCCGATGAAGGCGGCGATCACCGGCCCCTTGTAGGTTTTGAGGTCCATATGGCCGCGCCGGGCATAGGCGACGCAGGCGCCGAAGGTGCCAAGGCAGCTTTGCAGCTTGTTGGTGGCGACCGCCGGCACCGGCGGCACGCCGGCGGCGAGCAGCGCGGGCAGGGCGATGAGGCCGCCGCCGCCCGCCATCGCGTCGATGCAACCAGCCATGAAGGCGGCGGCCATGAGGAAAGCGATGGTTTCGGGGGAGAGGATCACGCGCGCAACAGCCCTAAATTTCCGCAGCCCCAAAGGATGCGAAAGGACTTCGCGGTCAGGCCGGGACGATGATGGGAGGAACGAGCGAGGCCGCCCGTCTCCTCAACTTATGGTTTGCCGCATTTTCCGAGTCAGCGGACGTGCGGTCCGCTTCGAAAATGCTTCAATAGGCCCGTGCTATCGCGAATTCGACCGCTTCGGTAAGGGCCGCTTTCGCCTTGCCGGCATCGAACATGCCCAGCGCGTCGATCGCGCGCTGGCCATAATGGCGGGCGCGGGCCAGCGTGTCGGCGATCGCGCCGGTCTGGCGCAGCAGCTGCGTGGCGTGGGCCAGATCCTCGTCGCTGATGCGATGGCCCGAGATCGCGGCCTTCCAGAAGGCCTTGTCCTCGTCCGACCCGCGCGCATAGGCCAGGATCACCGGCAGGGTGACCTTGCCGTCGCGGAAATCGTCGCCGGCATCCTTGCCCATGGTGGCGCCGTCCGATTCATAGTCGATCGCGTCGTCGATCAGCTGGAAGGCGATGCCAAGATTGCGGCCATAGACGTCGAGCGCATGTTCCTCCGCCTCGCTGCGGTCGGCGACCACGGCGGAAATGCGGCAGGCGGCAGCGAACAAAGCGGCGGTCTTGGCGCCGATGATGTCGAGATATTGTTCTTCGCTGGTGTCGATCTTGCGCTGGGCGGTCAGCTGGTTGACCTCGCCCTCGGCGATGATCGCCGATGCGCCCGACAGGATCTTCAGCACCTTGAGCGACTCGGCCTCGACCATCAGCTCGAACGAGCGCGAGAAGAGGAAGTCGCCGACCAGCACGGAGGCGCTGTTGCCCCAGATGATGTTGGCGGTCTTGCGGCCGCGGCGCAGGCCAGAGCCGTCGACGACATCGTCATGCAGCAGCGTGGCGGTGTGGATGAACTCGACCGATGCGGCCAGCTTGTAATGGCGCGATCCGGCATAGCCGACCAGGTCGGCGCAAGCGAGCGTCAGCATCGGCCGCAGCCGCTTGCCGCCGCCGGCGATCAGATGGCCGGCCAGTTCCGGGATCAGCGGGATGCGCGACTGCATCCGGTCCAGGATCACGCTGTTCACCTGGTTCATGCCATCGGCGACGAGCGCCATGATGGGAGCGAGCGAAGGGGCGCTGGTGCGGCCGATCGGGTGGACGTTGCCGGGGGAGGATGCAGTCATGACAAGCGTCCTCTGGCGGGGCAAAAAGCAGATGGCAAGCGGGAATAGCTTGCCTGCGCGGCGCAATGGCGCAAAAAGCGCGCCGGACGATTGATTGACGCATCGCAGTAACGGAAAAGCCACGCCTTTTCCCGCCGCGATGCCGCTGTGGAGAATGTCAGGTGGATGAGACTTTGAAGCGCTATCGCGAGAGCATCGACAATATCGACGCGGCGCTCGTCTTCATGCTGGCGGAGCGGTTCAAGGTCACCCAGGCCGTGGGCGAATATAAGGCGACCCACGACCTGCCGCCGGCCGATCCGGGCCGGGAGGAACGCCAGATTTCGCGCCTGCGCCAGCTCGCGCTCGACGCCAATCTCGACCCCGACTTCACCGAGAAGTTCCTGCGCTTCATCATCGATGAGGTGATCCGCCATCATGAGCGGCTGCGGGAAGGATAAGAGGCTTTAATCCTTCGGATAATTTTCATGACCCGCGTTGGGCCAGTGGAAATGCGTGTAGGTCAGCATGGTCGAGAAGCTTTCCGACCGGACCTGATGCCACCAGCCGATCGGGATGAAGAGCAGGTCGCCCGGCGTCAGGCGCACTTCGTAGCGCAACACGTCGCGTGCGCGCGGATAGCGGGCGAGCCGCGCCGGATCGGTCAGGTCGCCGACATCGCTGAAGACATGGCGGTTATGCGCCAGCCGATGAGTCTGCGACGGCGGCACCAGGATGACATGCTTGGTGCCCGTCACCTGCGCCAGCAGATTGTTGGTGAGGTCGAAATGCAGCGGGGTGAAGGCGCCCGCGCCGCCGATCCAGAGCATGCCCGGCGTCGGCGCCAGATAGGCGTCGGGATGGCTGAGGTCGGCCTGTAGCGGCGCGAGGGCCGGGCCATTAGCCGCGCTGTTATAGGCGGTCAGATAGGCATCATTGCCGCCGTCGCGCACCAGGTCGATGAACTGGCGGAAGGGCGCGCGGCGCTTGTGCCGGTCCTTGGCCAGCTCATAGTCGGCGGCCTGTGCCCGGCCGCCCTGATATTCGATTTCCGCCGCGCCAACGGCATCGGCCAGATAGTCCGGCGTCCATTTTGCGCGGGCGGGCCAGCCCTCCATCGCCCCCTTGATCAGGACCGGGCGGCCGGGGGCGTAGAAATTATGCAGGAAATCCTCGCCCGACAGCGCGTCGGCGGTCAGCAGGCCGGATGCATAGGGCGACAGGGCGCGCTGCTGTTCCATCACGTTCAGCAGCCAGTCGCGCCGCTTGAGCGCGAGCGCGCTGTCGTCGCGGGGCGCTGGCGCAGGCTTGGGCGGCACATGGGGCATGGCATTGGCGGACGGCGCGCCAAAGCCGACCTGGCGCAGGGTCATCTGCATCTGCATGTCCGCCGCCTGCGACAGGATCGAGGGAAGCGGCGGGGTGCGGCCGGATTTGCTCATGACCCGCCCTAGCGCGCGATCATGACCGCCATGTTGCAGGATGTGACGAACCTGTGACGGCGCGGTGGCGGTTCAGGCCGGCTCCACCACCTCGGTCCGTTTCGGCTGCGACCGGCCCAGCAGCACGCCGCCCAGCGCCAGCGCGAAGCCGGCGATCTGCACCGGGCCGAGCTTCTCGCCGAACAGCAGCCAGGCCTCCACCGCGGCCAGTGGCGGCACCAGCAGCAGCAGCATCGACATGCGCGTCGGTCCCTGGGTGCGCACCAGCCACACCAGCAGCGACAGGCCGGCCGCCGACAGGCCCAGCACCGACCAGCTGAGGCCGATCCACAGCATCGGGCTATTGTCCCAGCGCCATTCGCCCACGATCAGGGTAGCGGCGATCGCCACCAGCGCGCCGCCGGCATTCTGCACCGCGCCCGACACCCAGATCGGATCGCCGCCGATCGTGCCGCGCTGGATCAGCGTGCCGCCGGTCATCGCCAGCACCGCGACGATGCCGGCAACGGCGGGGATCAGGGTGATCGCGCCCGCACCCGACTTGGCGATCGCCGGCATCAGCACGCAGCCGACGCCCAGGATGGCGATGGCAAGGCCGGTCCAGGCGCGCGCGGGCAAGCGCTCGCCCAGGATCGCGACGCTGGCGACCGCAACCATCAGCGGCTGGGTCGCGCCCAGCAGCGACATGATGCCGGCGGGCATGCCATGGCTGACCGCCCACCAGCTGAGCGTCAGGTAAAGGCCGTGCAGCATTGCGCCTGCCGCCAGATGCAGCCCCAATTGCCGGCCGCGCGGCCAGGGCTGGCGGCCATGCAGTGCCAGCGCGCCCAGCAGCAGAGCGGTCAGGCACAGGCGCGCGGCCAGGATCAGCTCGGGCGCGCCATGGGGCACCATTGCGCGGGCGACGATGAAGCCGGTGGACCAGATCAGGACGAACAACAGGGATGCGATGATGCCGAACATGGCGCAGCCCATGGCCGATGCGCGCGCGCCTGTCGACCCGGCCAAGGGGTTAAGGGATCAGAAGCTGCCGATCGTTGACCCGATCAGGATCACGGCGACCAGTGCCGCAAGCGAGCTGACGATGCCGGCCATGGCGATATCCAGATAGGATTCGCGGTGGGTGACGCCGCTCAGCGCCAGCAGGGTGACGATCGCGCCATTATGCGGCAAGATGTCGAGTGTGCCCGATCCGATCACCGCCACCCGGTGCATGATGGCGGGATCGGTGCCGGTCTGGGCGGCGATGTCTATATAGGTCGGCCCCAGCGCCTCCAGCGCGATGGTGAGCCCGCCCGAGGCTGATCCGGTGAGCGCGGCGAGCAGATTGGTCGCCACCGCCAGTGACACCAGCGGCCCGCCGCCCATGCCCAGCACCCAGTCGCGGATCATGTGGAAGGCAGGGAGCGCCGCGATCACCGCACCGAAGCCGACCAGGCTCGCCACGCTGATGATCGGCAGCACGGCGGCGTTGGCGCCCGAATCGATGCTGTCGCGCAGGCTGGTCAGGCGACCCCGGTTGCACAGGATGATGGCGAGCGTCGCGATCATCAGCGCCGCCGTCACCGACCATATGCCCGCAACCGCGCCCAGGCTGGTGCTGCCCCATAAAGGCTCCGCCAGGAAGGGCGCGTCCCAGGTCGGGAACAGCCAGAGCGAGAGGATGAGGTTGCAGCCGATCATCACCCCGATCGGCAGGAAGGCGATGGCGAGCGAGGGGCGGTCGTCGGTCGGCGCCCCTTTGTCCATCTCTGCGGGGTCGAAGGTGGAGGCCGTCGTCGTATGCTCGCGCATCCGCGCGCTGTCGACCGGCACGGCCGGGGACAGGCTGGGGTCATAGCCTTCCAGCCGGGCGGCGGCGGCTGCCTGCGCCCGCAGCAGCCAGCCCAGCCCCACCGCCAGCATGATGACCGCAGCGATCAGGCCCAGGCCCGGCGCGGCATAGATGGAGGTGCCGAAGAAGGGCATGGGAATGACATTCTGGATCGCCGGCGTGCCGGGCAGGGCGGTCATGGTGAAGGTCGACGTGCCCAGGATGATGGTGGCCGGCACCAGCCGTCGGGGGATATTGCCGGCGCGGAACAGCGCCTGCGCCATCGGCACCAGCACGAAGAAGGCAACGAACAGGCTGACCCCGCCATAGGTCAGGATCGCGCCGGCCAGCACCACCGCCATGATCGCGCGGCCGGACCCCAGCCAGCCGATCATGGCATCGGCGATGGTGCGCACCGATCCGCTGTCGTTCATCAGCTTGGCGAAGATCGCGCCCAGCAGGAACAGCGGGAAGAATTGGGCGAGGAAGCCGGCGGCGGCGACCATGAAGATCTGGGTCCAGCTCGCCAGCATCGGATAGCCCGAAAAGCTGGCGGCGATCATCGCCAGCGTCGGGGCGAGGAACAGCACGCTCCAGCCGCGATAGGCCATGGCGATCAGCGCGCCGAGCGCGACCAGGATGCCGAGGAAGCTGAGCGCCTCAGACATGGGCAAGCAGCGCGTCGATATCGAGCGTCGATTCCCGGCCGATCGCCTGGCCATGATCCTTCAGGAAATCGTCCGCCGCCTTGCGCCCGATCTTCTTGAGCTTCCACAGGAACGCCCATTCGGCGTTCAGCTTGGATGAATGGCCGAATTGCAGCATGTCGGCGCTGGCGATGCGGTGGATGCGCATCTTCGCCCATTTCTCGCCCTCGCCATGGCCGGGGTCGGCGACCTGGCGCAGCAGCGCCATCATCCGGATTTCCTGCAACAGCACGGCGTTGAAGGAAATTTCGTTCAATCGGCTGGCAATGTCGCGCGCGGCGTAGAGGTCGGTGGCGCGCTCGACCGGGTTCACCTGGATCAGGATGGTGTCGTCCGAATCGCAGTCACGCACCAGCGGCGTCAGCGTCGGATTGCCCGAATAGCCGCCGTCCCAATAGGCCTCGCCATCGATCTCGACCGCGTGGAACATGGTGGGCAGGCAGGCGGAGGCGAGCAGCACGTCGGGGGTGATCTCGGCATTGCGGAACACGCGGGCCTGGCCGGTGCGCACGCTGGTCGCGGTGATGAACAGGCGGATCGGGCTGGCGGCGAGATGATCGAAATCGACGCATTCGTTGAGGATGTCGGTCAGCGGGTTGAACCCGCCCGGATTGAGATCATAGGGCGAGCAGAGCCGCGCCATCAGGTCCATCCCGACATAGAGCGGCGAATAATCGAGCGTCCAGCGGCCGAGCGCTATGTCGAGCGGGCTGCGGCGGAACGGGCTGAACATCGCCCCGTCCGACACCTTGCTCCAGAATCGGGTGAGGGCGCGGCGGGCACCCGGCGCGCCGCCATGGGCATAGCCGCTGGCCAGCACGGCCGCGTTCATCGCCCCGGCCGACGTGCCCGATATGCCGTCGATCCGCAACCAGGGTTCCTCCAGCAGGCGGTCGAGCACGCCCCAGGTGAAGGCGCCATGGGCGCCGCCACCCTGCAGGGCCAGGTCGATCAGGCGGCTTTGCGGTGCGGCAGTCGGATCGGGCATCGGGCACCTCGCGCTTGGCGGGCATGGCCCGCTGTCGGAGCTTGTTGCGATGCAGCATGGGACCATTGCGGCCCGCCAATGTCAACGCCTTGCGCGTTGCACAAACCTCATTCCCGACCCGCGCGGATCGCCGCGCCGCCCGCGATCGGCGTGATCGCGACCAGCAGCAGGGAGGCGGCGCCCAGGAATTTGAACGCGGCGCCGCTGCCGTCGCCCAGCGTGCCCGCGCCAAAGATCAGCAACGGCACCGCCAGCGGCAGGGCGAGCAGGCCCGCCAGAGCCCCCGACGAGCGCAGCCCGGCGGTCAGGGTCGCCACCAGCAGGCCAAGCGCGGCCAGCGCGGGCGTACCGATCAGCAGCCCGGCCTCCAGCGTCAGGATCGTGGCGCCGTCCAGCTTCAGCAGCGCGGCGGCGGGCAGGGCGGCGATCATCAGCGGCGGACCGAAACCCAGCCAATGGGCGATCAGCCGGGCGATCACCACCATCTCCTCGCTGATGCCGCGCAGCGCGATCTGGTCCAGGATGCCGGCGTCGCGATCGGGCGCGACCAGCCGGTCGACCGGCAGCAGGCTGGCGAGCAGCGCCGCGATCCACAGCATGCCGCCACCGGTGCGGGCGAGCAGGGCGGCATCGGGGCCGACCGCGAAGGGATAGAGGCTGGCGACCAGCAGCAGGAAGGCGACCGGCAGCCACAGCCCGGCCGAGCGCCAGGCCTGTCCCAGGTCGCGGGCGACGAGCAGGGCGATCAGTCGCATGACGCCTCCTGCGCCGGGTCCGGCACATGGGCGGCCATGGCGATCCGCACCGGATCGGTCAGCGGCAAAGGCTGGTGCGAGGCGGCGACGACGATGCCGCCGGCCGCCAGATGGTCCGCCACCGCCGCGCCAAGCAGCGCGACCGACGCATCGTCCAGGCCATTGGCCGGTTCGTCGAGCAGCCAGATATCCGCGCCGCTGGCGATCACGCGGGCGAGCATGGCGCGCTTGCGCTGGCCGGTGGACAGCATGCGCACCGGCACGTCGCGCAAGGGGGCGAGCGCCATGGCGTGGAGCGCGCGGTCGAGCGCGGCCGCATCCACCCGGTCGAGCCGTGCCCAGAAGCCGAGTGCGCGGTGGAGCGGCAATTCCATGTCGAGCGCTAGCCGCTCGTCGGCCAGCGCGACGCTGCCCTGGCGGTCGATCGTCCCGGCATGAATGGGCAGCAATCCGGCGCACTGGCGCAGCAGGCTCGACTTGCCGATGCCGTTGGCGCCGTGCAGCAAGGCGCTGCCGCCGGCCGCCAGCACCAGGTCGACGGCGGCAAAGAGCAGGCGTCCGCCGCGCAGACAGGCCAGGCCCGACAGGCGCAGCGCCGCGCCACTCATGGGGCGACCATATCCTCCAGCACATGCATGTCGATGTCCGACAGGCCGAAATGATGGCCGATCTCATGCACCACGACATGGGTGATGAGCGCTTCGAGCGGCACGCCGGTTTCGACCCATTCGTCGAGCAGCGGGCGGCGGAAAAGATGCACGGTCGGCGGCAGGTCGCCGGTCTGCGCCTCCTGCCCGAAGGGACGGCCGCTATAGAGGCCGGTCAGGCCGAACGGATCGTCAATCTCCATCTCCTTCAGGATATCGGCGTCGGCGAAATCCTCCACCAGCATCACGACGTTGGAGAGATAGGAACGGAAGGGCTCGGGCAGGCGGTTCAGGGCCTCCAGCGCGAGTGTCTCGATTTCCTGTGGGGTAGGGGCGAAGCGGAACGATTGACCAGTGTCAGGCATGGCTGTCACATAGGCGAAAGAAATAACGCAGGATAGAGAAATGCTTGCCAGACTGAACGAAACGGAACGGGCGATCGCGCTGGCGGATTTGCCCGAATGGACGGCGGTCGCCGAACCGGACGGGATTGCGCGCAGCTTCACCTTTCCCGACTTCGTCGCCGCCTTCGGCTTCATGACGCGGGTCGCGCTGCTGGCGGAAAAGGCCGACCATCATCCCGAATGGTCGAACGTCTATAACCGGGTCGAAATCACGCTCACCACCCATGATGCCGGCGGCCTGTCGCAGCGGGACATCGATCTGGCGAAGGGGATAGAGGCGCTGCTGCGCTGATGCTTGACGCGGCATCGTCCGGCCGATAATCGCCCCGGCAACATCAAGAGTCGGGCCAACGTCCGACACCAACCTGCTCCCCGAGCAAGGTGGTGCCCCTCGCCAAGAGGGGGATGTGGCCGGACCGGCAATCCAACGGGACATGCAGCCACGACGACGTTGATCCGATGCTTGGTCACACACCAGCAGACGGAAGCATGACGTGCCCATTTCCACACAGCAATTTGCCAGCGACAATTATGCCGGGGCCTGCCCCGAGGCGCTCGACGCGATGCTCGCGGCGAACAGCGGATCGGCGACGGCCTATGGCGAGGATGAATGGACGCAGCGCGCGGCGGACAATTTCCGCACCCTGTTCGGCGGCGATGCGGAGGTCTTCTTCGTCTTCAACGGCACCGCCGCCAATTCGCTGGCGCTCGCGGCGCTGTGCCAATCCTATCATAGCGTCATCTGTTCGGCCGCCGCCCATGTCGAGACCGACGAATGCGGCGCGCCCGAATTCTTCTCCAACGGTTCGAAGCTGCTTGCCGCGCCCTCGGTCGATGGCAAGCTGACGCCCGACGCGATCCGGCAACTGGCGACCAGCCGCTCCGACATCCATTTCCCCAAGCCGCGCGTCGTCACCATCACCCAGCCGACCGAGACCGGCCTTGTCTACACGGTCGAGGAAGTGTGCGCGATTTCCGCCGTGTGCCGCGAACTGGGGCTGAAACTGCACATGGACGGCGCCCGCTTCGCCCATGCCTGCGCCAGCCTGGGCTGCGACCCGGCGGAGATCAGCTGGAAGGCGGGCGTCGACGTGCTCTGCTTTGGCGGCACCAAGAATGGCATGGCCGTGGGCGAGGCGGTGATCTTCTTCGATCGCGCGCTGGCGCAGGATTTCGACTATCGCTGCAAGCAGGCGGGGCAGCTGGCGTCGAAGATGCGCTTCCTGTCGGCGCCCTGGATCGGCCTGCTGGAAAGCGGCGCCTGGCTGCGCAACGCCCGCCATGGCAATGATTGCGCGCGCCGGCTGGCGGCGGCGATCGCCGACCTGCCCGATGTCAGCCCGATCTTCCCGGTGGAGGCCAATGCGCTGTTCCTGTCCGCCCCCGCGCCGGTGCTGGACGCCTTGCGCGCGCGTGGCTGGCGTTTCTACACCTTCATCGGCGGTGGCGCGCGATTCATGTTCGCCTGGGATGCGCAGGTGGAGCGGGTCGACGAACTGGCCCGCGACATCAGGGAAGCCTGTCTGGCGGTCGCCGCCTGACCGGATGGCGCTAGTGCGGGCGAGGCGGCCTCAGGGTTCCTCGCCCTCGATCCGGGCGTCATAGCTGCTCAGCGCGCTGATGACGTCCGGCATTTTCTCGTAGCGCTTGCGCAGCAGGGCCAGCTTCGCGTCGGTGCCGGAGCAGAGTTCCGCCACGCTTTCCTCGATATAGGCGCGGCGTTCCGCGTCATAGGGTTCCTCGCCGCGGAAATGGTCGCAACTGTCGCGGTCGACCATGAAGGCGGTGACTTCGCGCGGGAAGGGGGCGGGC
>NZ_NOIW01000142.1:0-10731 GCF_002708645.1 Sphingobium sp. IP1 | reverse complement strand
CTCAGCTGGTCCAGGGACCGCCGAGGTTCGCAACCAATATAATGCGCAGCAAATGCGCACACTATCATGGGAATTCGCCGGTTACGCCGCGCTCCTCCGCATTACCGCTTCCTCGCGATAAGCAATCTTATGCGCAGCTCGCCATAAGATGCCCCAGGCATCCGCATAGGCATCGTAGATTGCGATCTGGTCCGGGGTTAGCTGGTGTTCGAGAATGTCATACTCGACGCCAGCAAAACTGAGCGCGCGTGCCGCATAAAGACCCTGTGCCTTCAGATCGCGGGCGATCAGTTCCATTGCCGCGATGCCGCCCCGGCGCAGGCTTTCGACGAAATCGCGGCGGTCGGAAAAGGCCGTTCCCGGACCCCAAAGGCCGAGCCGGGTGGCATAAGCCAGATTGTTGACGTCCGAAGCCCCCGTCGCGGACACGTAGAGAACGCGGGCGCGGGGTAGGAGATTTTGCAGTCGGACGCCGGCGATGCCCTGCTCGGATCCCTTGGAGGTGCCGAACCGCCCTTCCCCGCCAGCCACGCCGGCCATTTCATGGGCTTCGTCGAAGACGATCATGCCTTCATAGCCGTCACCCAGCCAATCGGTGATCTGTTTGAGGCGCGTGCCCTTGTCGCCCCGGCTCGACCGCAAGGTAGCATAGGTGAGGAAGAGCACGCCCTCACTGGCCCCGATCGCCGTTCCGAGCTTCCACTGGTTGAGATGCTGGAGATCGAGCGCAAGCCCGCCGACCGCAACCCAATCACGACGGGCATCTTCGAGCAGCGTTTCGCTCTTGGAGATCCAGACATGCTTGCGGCGGCCGCGCAGCCACTGGTCGAGCAAGATCGCTGCAACCTGGCGGCCTTTGCCAGCGCCGGTGCCATCACCCAGGAAGAAGCCGGTGCGAACCCCGCTGCCCGCCTCGTCGGGCGTCAAAGTGAGACCTTCATCCTTGGTCAGGAATCGGCCCGGAAGATCGCGCTCGAACGCATCGCCTGCGTAGATGACGGTCTCGAGCTGCGCATCCGAGAGTATATTTTCGGTGAGCAATCTCGGCGGCAGGATCGGCGCATAGCGTGTCTTGGGCGCTGCGATCGAACCCATGGCGATCGATTCCACGAGCGCCGTCGGGTGAGGCCGCGCTGCTGCCAGGGCGATCCGGCTCGGTCGATAGGGAAGGTAGAGCCCGGAGGGTTCACCGACCGGCGCCGGGGCGTCGAGCACCTCGAATGCGATGGGTTCCGCCGGGGCAGCCACGTCGATGCGCTTCGGTGCCAAGGGCTTGATGGCACCACGGCGGGCGCCGGCTAGCAGAGCTGACGGGCGCGATACCACCCGGCCTGGGCGTATGGACGACGTCGCCGCAGTGAGCATTGGGTGAAGGGAACAGGCATCGAGGGCTTCGTCTAAGGTTGCGCAGGCGATCGCGCTGGCAGGGACGCCTTCAACGCCCTTGTGCAGGAGGAGAAGCTGGACAGCTTGTGTCGTACCGTGCCGCGCATAGGCAGACGCTGGTAATTCGATCTGGCGGAAGAGCGTAGAACCGGCCGTCGCGATCTTCCATTCACTCGATTGCGGATCAACGCGGGTGGGAAGGATTGCGACACAGCGACCACCCGGACGCAGGCGCGTGAGGGCAGAGCGCAGGTGGCGAAGGCCGGCAACCCGATCACGGCCGCGGCCCTCACTGCGCGAGAAGGGCGGATTGATCAGGATGACATCCGGCACCAGATCGACGGGAAGGAGGTCGTCGATGAGCTCACCGTCATGGCCGAAGATGCGGGCATCGGGGTAAGCAGCCGCGAGCATGGCCCGGCGCCAGGGATCAATCTCATTGAGGATCAGACGAGCCTGGGCACGACGGGCGAAGATGGCGAGCAGGCCAGTCCCTGCCGAGGGTTCGAGTACGACGTCGCGCTCGCCGATGCCGGCGAGCCGCGTCGCGATCAGGGCGATCGATGCCGGTGTCGAGAATTGCTGGAGATCAATCTGCTTCTCGCTGCGTACGCTATGAACCGGCAGGCGCGCGACCATGGCGGCGACAAGCGCAAGCTGAGCCGGCGCCGCGTCCGGCAATGTGCTGCCGGACAGGAAGAGCACCTGCCCCAGTTCGAGCACATCATAGGCATCACGGATCGACCAGTCCCCGCTCGCGGGTGCCGAGCCATAGGCGCGGGTCATGGCGCCGATCAGCGTGGGTCGATCGATGGGAATATTGCTCCCGATCTTTGCGGCGATTTCGCGCGCGGCAATGATGGCGGGGTCGGAGAAGTCGAGTTCAGCAACGGCGGAGGCGGTAGCGGGCATAATGGGGCTCCTTGATGTCGCCCGATGATCAGCACCGGGCCGCCTCGCCGAAGGCCCCCTCTCCTCTCTACAATGGCTGGGTCAGCAGACCGGACCTGGGAACCGAATTGCGGGCAAGCCTGTCGCGCAGGGCGTCATTCCAGTCGTCATGATCTTTTGGAAGCCAGTGTTCGACCTGGCGGTCGTTGGCAGAGAGATGTTCGTAGGCGCGCTCAAAGCATGTCCGTGCCGCCTCATTGCGCTGCCCGAATACTATGACCCGCCTGACGCTCGAGGGTATGCCGACATGGGCGTAGCGCTCGGCGCCGAGCACCGCCCAGACTGGCAGGTCAAACCAGTCGCGCGCTGAAAGGGCATCTTCGATCCCTTCGGCCAATCCAAGCGTGTCTTGCGGTACGCCGAATTGCACACTGCCCGATCCCAGCAGCCCGAGCGCAAGCTTCGGCTTGCGAAACGGGCGATGCAGGATGTCGGAAGGATCCAGGAACGTGCGATGGACCGCGACCAGTCCGAGTTCGTTTTTCACGGCGGCAATCATCGCCGGCAGACTTCGTCTATCCTTGCCCTTCCCGATGATAGTCGAGGGATTGAACCGCAACTCCGGTGTCGGGCTGAACACGCCTCGGGCGCTGAGATAGGTTTCAGCAAGCGTGCCATCGATAGCAACGCTGCGATGCCATAAGGTCTTGGCGAGACCGCTCAGATCACGAGCAGGCAGGCGCGGTTCAACGTGAATGGGGGCGCGGTCATGGAGGCCCTGCCGATCGAGCGCCTTCAGGATGTCGATCGAGGTGCAGCCGGCAAAGCATTTGAACAGGATGGCCTTCGTTCCCAAGCGAACGGACAGGCTTGGCGATCGATCATCATGCGCAGGGCATCGGCACTCGCCGTGTGAGCCTGTCCATCGGCCGCCCAGGCGTTCGACGATCTGCTTTGCGCGAGTCGCTGCGTCTAAAGAGGCAGGCATAGGGAAACTCCTTCTCGAACCGGAAGCGCAAACCCGGCCTGCCCCCTCCCCTCTTCGCGGCGCTATGCTGATTTTGGTGCGAGGACACCGAATTCCTCGACGATCCGGTCGGTCGTGTAATGGGTCGTTCCATCACGCTCGTAGGAACTGTCGCGTAGCCGGCCCGCTACCCGGACGAGATCGCCGACATGGACACGTTCTTCGATATACTTTCTCTGGCCCTCGCTGAAGATCACGACGCGGTTCCAGTAGCTGTCCTCGATCCACTCATCGCCTTCACCACGGCGGCGATAATTCGCGCAGACCGAGACATTGGTGACCTTGGGTTTGGCGTCGATCTCCCCGATCCGCCCTATAATCTCGAACTTTGCGAAGTTGATCATGGTGCCTCCAGCTTGGCGCTGAGCAAACATGAACGAGCAAACGATCGGATTTCGCACGCCATATGACTGCTGAGCTGCCGTGGGCTGCACGGTACGGGAGCACGACCTGGGCTCCTATCCCCCCAGTTGGAGGGATAGGCAGGGGAAGCAACAGGCCGTCTTCACTCGATGGTTGGCGGTTGATCTTGGGGACGAGCTACGCCCGACTGATGATGCGGATCTTGATGAGCGATAGCTGCCACCGCTGGTCACCGGGCACCACCGAATCACTTCTTCTGAAAGACTCCATCTATAAAAACGCCCGGCGCGCAGCGTCGGGGTGATTCTAAGATTCTAATGATTCTATGATTCAGGGCCGCTATGTGTTTGAAACCACAGACTGAATCAGGGTCTAACCTGACCTCTTGGGGGCTTTTGCCTGACTTCGCGGGGGATGTAACCTGTCCTGGCGGGGGCTCTAACCTGACCTCTTGGGGATCATCCTGTCTTCTTGGGGGAGGCGTGGTATCGTGACCGAACCATGTGTTTCGAGCCGCTTTTTGGTCCCTGTTTCGCGCGATACCGCTGACAATTGCGACTCGGCGGAATCACAGGCGGAATGTCCGATTCTCACGGGGAATCTATCCTGACCTTTTGGGGGCTCTAAGAAGAGTCTAACCTGACCTGACTTGACGAACGAGGTCAGGACAGGCAGTTTCCGAAACAGTGTGAGGTGAATCGCATGGGAGTGCCAGCGGAAAGCGTAGACGAGGAAGGCGGCGAAGAGACTTCGGCCGCCCGCTCGATGCGCGTGGCTGCAGCGCTCGCTCGCAAGGGTGGCGACCAGTTCGCCAAACCCGGTCGCCTTGTCGAGGTCCGCTTCGTCAAAGGGCAATCGCTCAGTCTGACCGCCTCCCGCCTCCTCGCCCTCATGATCCTGACTGCGGGCGGCGATGCCTGGCAAGACACGACGCACCGTATGCGAAAGTCGGACATCCGTCGCGGCCACAAGGGCAACGAACGAATTGTCGATATGCTTGAAGAGTTGCACAGAACGCTCTTCGCAGAGGATGACAAATCTTGGCGCGGCAAGCGCGCCACGAAGCGTTTCAACCTTATTCAGGCGTCTTGGGAAGAGGTCGAGGACAACGACAAGGAAACGGGCTGGATCGAGTGGCAGTTCACGCCTGACGCTCGCCGGCTTATCCAGGAGTCCGAAACCTATGCGGTGATGAACCGCCAGGCCGTGCTAGGGTTCAGGTCAGCCTATGCCCTGAAGCTGTACGAAGAGGGCGCTCTTCGCCTCCACAGACGGCAACCTGTGTGGAAAGTCGATATGGTGGGTTTGCGCGCGGCGCTGGGGATCGATCCCGACAAGTATGCCGACTTCGCTCAGCTACGCCGCAAGGTTCTGACGGTCGCCAAGGCAGAGATCGACCAGCTCGCCCACTTCACAGTCGAATGGCAAGAGATCCGGCGAGGCCGTGCCGTGATCGAGATCGAGTTCCGGTTCGTCTCGAAAGATGCGCCGGCGCAGATTGCAACGGTCGACGAACTCGAGCGTCATTCGAAGGGACGGAAAGCTAGGCGCGACGATACCGTCGAGAAGGTCGTGGCAAGCGATAGTCCCCTTCCCCACAGCCCGACCGTCGACGGCGTGGACGTGGCGAATGTCCTGAAGAAGGTAACTGCTGCGCTGGTAAGCTCGGACGCGGCGTCGTCGGGCGGGGTAGAATTGTGGGCAAGGTTCCCCCGGGGCCGGCTGCATTTCGGGGCTACCGAGGAGGCGGCTCGTGAGATTGGAGTTCGCTATGGCGGTGGCTGGGACGTCGACATGATCGCCGAGGCCTATCGCGACCATATGGGCGCTCGCTTGAACACCCTGTCCGGTACGAAACTCGAAAAGTCCTGGAAGGGCTGGTGCGAAGCCTTTTTCAATCGGCGAGGCCGGCCGTAACAGCACAAATTGCAGCCCTGCAATTTGTGCCACAAAGGGTCGTGCAGGCGGTCACACGCCCCTCACCGCATCGCCGAATATCACACGGTCCAATCCCAGCCACCGCGCCATTGACCGGAGGGCCTCGTCCAGCTCTTCGCCGGCATGAGCAGGCGCGTCGCTCTCGAACGTCTTTTGTTGAACGAGTAGCGCTTTCGCTTTCCGGTCTGCCTTCAGGTCGACCCGTGCGACGATCTGCTCATCAAGCAGGAACGGTAGAACATAATATCCATAGGTGCGCAGCGGAGCAGGGACGTATATTTCGATCCGATAGCGTATGCCAAAGAGGCGCTCGGCGCGGTCGCGTTCCCAGATCAATGGATCGAATGGCGCTAGCAAAGCGGCATGGCGTATTCGTCGTGGGCGCCTCGCCTCCCGGTGCAACCACGTTGACTGGTTCCACCCATCAATCTTCACGGGCTGAAGGACGCCCTCCTCCACGAGCTGCGCAATAGCTGGATGAGCCTCTGTTGGAGAAAGCCGGAAATAGTCACGCAGATCTTTTGCCGTTGCTACGCCAAGGGCGCGGGCGCTGTGCTCAATGAGTTGGCGTCTGGCTGCCGCAGGTTCCGGGGTGGGGAGAGCGAGGATCGTCTGTGGCAACACGCGCTCGGTGAGATCATACACTCGCTCGAAACTCGCACGTCGTGTCGCAGTGGTGATGTGGCCGGACCAGAAAAGCCACTCCAGCGCCATCTTGCTGTCGCCCCACTCCCACCAGCCTGCGCGTCGCTTCCCGCTTTCGATATCGGATGCAGCGAGGGGGCCGTCGTTGCGGATGCGCTCGAGGATCGAGATCGCGTCCGCCCGCCGATCGCGCGCGAATATGCGCAGACCCTTCCATCCAGTCTCGCCAGCGTCTGCCATTGCCTGTCGCCATCGCAGCAACGGCTGGAGGGGGAGGGGGATCAAAGACGCTTCGTGCGCCCAATATTCGAAGAGCCGACGCGATCGGAGTGGCCCCCAGGCGTCGGCCTCCAGCAACCTCGGATCATAAACACCAAGGCGCGAATAGGCCGGAAGGTAGTGAGCTCGCGTCAACACGTTGACGCTGTCGATCTGGTGGAGACCGAGCCGGGCGATAGTACGCCGCAAATGGTTAGCCCTGACAATAGAAGGCATGGCCTCACCAAAGCCTTGCGCGGCAAGGGCGATGCGTCGGGCAAGCGCGGGGTTGAGGCTCTCTGTCATGACGACACATATCAACGCGGTCACTTGCGACCCGCAAGGATGAACGTCGCGCTATCGTCAATCCTGTGCCCCCACCGAGTCAGGTTGCGAGCGGAAGGCGCGTCTGGCACAAATTGCAGGGCTGCAATTCCTGCCATGAAGGCGTCGATTAGCCCCCAAGAGGACAGGATAGAAGTACGGGCTGGCGATCCGACGGTCTCCATGGTCCAACTGTCAAATTTCGGGCGGATATTGACCAAAAAGTGAAAATCGAACATGGATGCTCCAGACTTTAACAGGAGCAGCTATGGCGTCCGCAATTGATGAAGTGCGGATGGGGGAAACACTCGATGTTGCGTCGCTCGCTGCTCGGTCTTCCTCTGTCCTTGAAAAGCTGCGCAACTCGGCCCGAAGCGCGCGCGCCGACGAGCGGCGAGAACCGACGTTTCAGATCGGAAAGGCCGCCGATCTGGTGGGGCGGACGACCGGAGCGATTCGCGAGGCCGAGAGCGATGGCCGTCTTGTGCCACCTCCGCGGACAGAAAGCGGTCGGCGCATGGGATACACGCTTGCTCAGTTGAATGACATGCGTGGCGCCTTTGGCACGCGCCCATGGCGCGATCCAAGCGACCCGTGTTCTGTCATCGCGGTCCAGAACTTCAAGGGTGGTGTCGGCAAGTCGACGGTGTCGGTCCATCTGGCGCAATATCTGGCGATCCGCGGCTATCGTGTCCTCCTGATTGATTGCGACAGCCAGGCGTCTGCTACGACCCTTTTCGGCTATGTGCCGGATCTCGATTTGAACGAGAACGACACGCTCTATCCGTACCTGCGAGAGGGTGAACGCAAGTCCCTCGATTATGCGATCCGCAAGACCCATTTCGATGGTCTTGACCTGATCCCGGCCAACCTGCGTCTCTTCCAGTCGGAATATGAACTCGCGGCGCGTATGGCGCGGGGGCAGGGGGCTCTGCTCGATCGAATGGCGCAGGGTATCGCCTCGGTGCAGGATCTCTACGATGTAGTGATCCTCGATCCGCCGCCAGCCTTGGGAGCAATCTCCCTATCCGTTCTCAGGGCAGCCAACGCACTGGTGGTGCCGGTTCCACCAACCGTGATGGACTTCTCCTCGACGGCTGCCTTTCTCGCCATGCTCGACGAGACCATTCAGGAACTCTCGACGCACGACCTCGCGCCGCAGCTGTCCTTCCTGCGCTTCGTGGCATCGAAGGTGGATGAGGGCAAATCGATGCAGAAGGGCCTGCTCGACCTGATGCGGCAGGTTTACGGAACCGCCATGGTACGCTCGCCGCTCAAGGACTCTGCCGAGATCGACAACGCTACCGCCCGTCTGATGACCGTTTACGAACTGGACGGCCCGATGACGAGCAAGACCGTGCGTGATCGCTGCCTGACCTATCTCGATGGCGTGAATGCCGAGATCGAGCTTGATATTCGTAAGACCTGGCCCAGCCATCTGAGCCGTTTGCGCAAGGATGGGCATGCGTGATGGACAAGAATTGCAGCCCTGCAATTTCGGCAAATAGGGGGGCAAAATGAGTTCGAAGAACAAGAGCTTTCTAGGCGATCTGGCGTCCTCTGTGGAGCCCAGCGCCGAAGGTCAGGAGCGTGGTCCGCGTTTGGGGGTAGGGGTCCTTGGCGGCCGTAACAATCGCTTGGCCGAACTAGCTTCCGGTGCGGTGGTGAATAACCCGCAGGAACTCGTTGATCCGGCGCGCTGCCGGATTTGGGAACGGCACAATCGGGACTACGGCGCACTGAGCCGTGAACGGTGTGACGATCTAATCGAGAGTATCCTCGCGCAGGGCAAGCAGGAGGTCCCCGCGATCGTTCGGCGCATTCATGAGCCGGACTATGATTTCGAGATCATCTGCGGGGCTCGCCGCCATTGGTCGGTATCTTGGCTACGGGCGAACAATCATCCCGAGGTGCGCTACCTCGTGGAAGTGCGCGATCTGACGGATGAGCAGGCGTTTCGCATTTCCGATCTGGAGAACCGGGCGCGCGAGGATCTCAGCGATCTGGAGCGAGCGCGAGACTATCTTAAGGCGCTCGATCTCTATTATGGCGGCAGCCAGAAGGAGATGGCGAGGCGGCTGAACCAGTCCGAGGCGTGGGTCAGCCGTTACCTTGATCTAGCCAGATTGCCTGAAGCCGTCGTCGCGGCTTTCCCAGATCCTTTCGAGCTGAAGATCTCGCATATCGGCAGTCTGAAGCCTGTGCTGAAATCCGACGATGATCGCTCGCGTGTGCTCGCCGAGGCGCGTCGTCTGTTTGAAGCGCGCGCGGCAGGCAATGAGGGGTTGCCCGCCAATGCTCCTGAGACGATTCGCGCCCTGTTAGCGGTGGTCGGGTCGGCCGCGCCGCGCAAGAAGGAGCCCAAGCCGGCAAAAGCCCCCAAGAGGACAGGATCGGATTCCGTGGTCGTGCATAGCCCCGGCGGCACGGCACTGCTTCGCGTCGACGGAAAGGACAGGCGTGGCGTGACGCTGACGCTCTTCCACAAAGGCGGCGGGAGTCGAGCGGAGGCCGAAGCAGCATTACGCGACCTTCTCGATTATCACTGGCCTCAATAAGGGTGGCCGCGTCTCTCTCTCGCCCGGCTGGCAAGCTTCGCCGCTCCTTGAGGAGAGATTTTAAGAAGCCGTGCGATCGCAGGGATGCGGATGCCCGGAAAGGCAGCCTCTAAGCGCATGAGGGCAGGGAGCTTACTGCGCCGGGTGACGCCGAGCTCCTTGGGAAGGTTGGCATCGAGCCTTTCAACGGCATCAAGTTCTTTCAGGCCAGTCAGCGCGGTGTCTCCAAGGCGCTTTTCGAGATCAACGGCAAGATCGCGCGCAGTGACGCCGAAGAATCTTGGAAGGCACACGAACGACGGGATGATCTGGGAGGTAAATCCTGCGGCGAGCAGCGCCATTGGAAGATGGCAGGCCAACAGCCAGATCGTGCCGAAGGTTCGGGGATCGACGGTGAGCTGGCGCCCGTCCAGCGTCGCTAGGGACCGACCGCCGACCGGCGCGATCTCGAGCTCCGCGTGGACCTCCAGGAGGCGCTCTGCGACCGCCAGAAGGGTAGGGGCTGGATATGGTTCGGCCAACCTCCGCTTGGCCGCTCGAAACGCCGATCCGAATAGAACGAGGTCGTGGCGGCCCCAGGTCTGCGCCTCCTCTCGATCGTCGAGCAGCAGGCGCAGCGCGTTGAGCGTCGCCTTGGCCACGGCATCACCTTCTGCTTCCTGTGCGAGCAGCACGAAGTGCACGAGTGCTGCGACCGACATGGGGTCATTCAGGCCTTCACAGTGGCGAGGAGGAGGGCTCCGGCCTGTAATCCAGGCAAGCAGGTCGCTTGTGTCGACCGGTAGCCCCGCGAGCGCGGCAACTGTTGAGGTCGCTGACATTCGCGCTCTCCCAAGCCAAATGTCGCGTGCTGGACTACGAAAAAGACGACCGTCGAGCCGACCGATGAGCAGCAGTGGGGCAGGGGAGGGCGGCCTCGGCATCCGATATGGTTATCGGTGATCTCAACCAAAGTCACATGTTAGTTGAGGCAGCCGATACTGATGGGAAATCGACATGTGATAATTGCAGTTATTGCAGAACCATTATCGCAACGGTAGGATGGCGGCTGTCGTTTTCAGGATACGACTGGACGCTCCGGCGCCGCCCAATTTCTGGATCCTGCGTTGAAAGAATACGGCTGGATTCAGGGAAGAATACCGCCGGACGCCTGGATGCTGCGTGGCTGATCTCCAGCGTTTTTCGGCGACACTTTCTTAGCGCATTCACAGGCTAGGCCCAGTCGGCCCGAAGCTGCGATTTTGGCCAGGTTGAAGAACGAACACTGAACGCTTGATTGATTCTACCAGGACCGTTGCTGACCACCGACCTCGTAGATATCGGCTTCCATGGAGCAATTGT
>NZ_NOIW01000141.1:0-10836 GCF_002708645.1 Sphingobium sp. IP1 | reverse complement strand
CCTCCCCACGTCCCCGCGCTGCCCCGGCAGCCGGGTCGGACAGAGGAGAAGCAAGATGAAATTCCTGTGGAAAAGCGCCGCGATGCTGGGCCTGGCCATGGCCGGCATCGCCGCCACGAGCGCGCCTGCCCAGGCGCAGCATTATCGCAGCGACGGCTGGCGCGGCGATCGTGACGGCCGCTGGGATGGCCGGCGCCATTGGGACAATCGCCGCTGGGACGACCGCCGTCGCTGGCGCGGCGACCGGCGCTATTATGACGGACGACGCGGCTATTATCGCTCCGCCTATCGCCAGCGCTGCTGGGACGAATGGCGCTATAATTCCTATCGCGACCGTCGGGTCCGGGTGCGTGTCTGTCGCTGATCCCGCCTGAGCAAATCCATATCGCGGCCCGCCCCGATTGAACCCGAGGGCGGGTTGCGGCATTTCTGTGCCCATGAGCGATCCCACACCTGTCATCCAGAGCCTGTTGTCGGGCCTGCCGATCCTGCTGCTCCACCTCGCCTGCGCCACCCTGGTCTGGGCGGCCGCCATGGCGGTCTATATGTGGATAACCCCGCACGACGAGTTCAAACTGATCCGCGCCGGCAATGAGGCGGCCGCCATTTCGCTGGGCGGCGCCTCCGTCGGCCTCGCCGTGCCGCTGGCCTTCTGCCTCGCCGGATCGGTCAATGTCTGGGATGTCGTCATCTGGGGCAGCGTCACGCTGGTGCTGCAACTGATCGCCTTTCGCCTGGTCGACCTGTTGCTGGGATCGCTGTCGGGCCGGATCGAGGCGAATGAGCGTTCCGCCGCGATCTTCCTGGCGATGATGAAGGCCGCGGTCGCCTGCCTGACGGCTGCGGCCGTGGCGGGCTGACGCGATGGGGCGTGGGGGCTGTGGCTGCCTGCCCTGGCTGCTAGGCCTGATCCTGCTGCTCGCCTGGCTGGGCGAGATGCAGGCACCGTCCTTGCAGGTCGAACAATATGATCCCCGCTCGCCCCGCCGCCCTCTACCGCGCGGGGGCGAGGAACAATATATTATCGAGGATCGGCCCGGCGGCCCGGCGGACGCCATGGGCACCGCCTTTGCCGTCGATCGCAGCGGCGTGTGGATGACCGCCGAACATGTCACCCATGGCTGTTCGCGCGTCGGGCTGGAACAGCGCGGCCGCGCGCTGGAAGTGCCGCGCGTCATCGAAAGCCGGGAATCGGATGCCGCGATCATCCCACGCGGCCCCCGCAGCCCCGCCGCCCTGCCGCTGCGCAGCGGCGCACCCTCGCCCGGCTCCACCGGCTATCATATGGGCTTTCCCGCCGGTGAACCGACATTGGTCCTGTCCGAACTGATCGGCCGGGCCGAAGCCCGGCGCGGCAGCAGCGGCATCGACCAGCCGGTGCTGGTCTGGGCCGAGCGTGGCCGCCTGCCCGAGGGCGACGGCACGCTGTCGGGGATCAGCGGCGGCCCGGTCTTCTCCACCGATGGCCGGGTGGTCGGCATCAACAGCGCATCGACCGACCGGCGCGGCCGCATCCTGACCGTCGCGCCCGACGCGATGATGCGCCTGACCGCCGCCAGCCGCGCCGTTGGCGACCAGCCGGTCGCCTATCCCTTTGCCGGCCTTACCGACGCGCAGGAACGTTTCGCCAACTGGCTGGACGAAGGCGTCATCCGCCGCATCTTCTGCGACGTCAATGACGGGCGCGGCGGTTGACGCCTGCGGGCAGGAAAGAGTAGGCGCTGCGCAGCATTTTCAGGGAAATTGAGATCATGAGCGACACGCCCCCCGACCATCTGTCCACCAACCCGCGCAGCCCCCATTTCGACATGGAGGTGCTGCAGCGCGGCATCGGCATCCGTTTCAAGGGCCGCGAGCGCAAGGATGTGGAAGAATATTCGATTTCCGAAGGCTGGATTCGCGTCGCCGCCGGCAAGACCCGCGACCGTCACGGCAACCCGCTGACCATCAAGCTGTCGGGTGAAGTCGAGGCCTGGTTCGAAAACCCGGCCGAAGGCGCCGAGGGCGAAAAGGCCGCCGACGCCGAATAAGCAGATAGGGCCGGTCCCCGCTCGATCGCGGGGGCCGGTCAGTTCATCAGGGATTCGCGCTTCACATCGGCGATGACGTCGCCCAGCGAGCGATCCGACGGGCTGTTGTCCGCATATTCGATGATGAACGGGTCCGCCTCGATACGGGGCGCCGCCTTGCGCCGGGGCGCAGCAGGCTTGGGCGAAACCGCCGCCACCATCGCATGCGTCTGGACCGACGCCATCCGTGTCGCCGCCCTGGGCAGCGGCGCAACCTCCGCACCGTCCTCACCATCGCCTGTGTCGGCCGCGGCGCTGGCATAGCGAAGGCTGCTGCCCAGCGCCGGATCGGGCGTGAAGGGATGCAGTTTCGCCTTGGCCGGATAGATGAAGCCGAAGGTCGGGTTGATGCGGGCGCCCATCTGCCCGGTCGGACTGTGCCAGACGCGCACCTGGCTCCAGTCGCCCGCGTCCGACACGTCGATCGCCAGCACATCCTCTTCGATCGCGCCGGGCGACGACCAGTTGGCATGGCGGATCAGCACGCGGCGATCATCCAATATCCGGCTGACCACGGCGACATGGCCCAGGGTCATCGGCCCGACGGGCCGGAAGGCGAGCACCGCACCCTTTTTGGGGATGCTGCCGCGCTTGTAATGATCCTGTGCCTGGTCCCACCAGGTCAGCGCATCACCATAGATTTCCACGCCCGACACGATGCGCGCATAAGGAACGCACTGCAGCGCCGTGGCGCCCAGCACGGGCGCCGCCGTCAGGCCGGACAGCAAAGCCATCCAGCGGACATATCGAAACATTTAATGCGACCTCTAAGCGTCGAGTATCGCCCCACCGCGATCGACCCTAGAGCCCCATCCGTAAGGATTGGGTTAACGGCTCAGAAAGCACCCTTGGCGCTGTCGGTGCCGGCGGTGGCGCGATCGGCCAGGGCGATCTGGACCGGCTGATCGATTTCCGGCTTGTCGGCATAGATGAAGCCGTTGGTCGGGTTCGAACGCAGGCCAACGTCGCCGATCGGGCCATACCATACGCGCACGTCGGTCCAGTCATTGTTAGGCGACACGTCGATGGCGCGGACATTGCGCTCGACACCGCCACGATAGGACCAGTTGGCGTGGGTCAGCAGCACTTCGCGATCATTGACGATCTTGCTGACCATGGCGACATGGCCGACCGGCATCGAACGGCTGGACGCGAAGGACAGGACGGCGCCGACGCGGGGCTCATGGCCACGGTCGTAGCGACCGGCAGCCTGGTTCCACCAGGTGTTGGCATTGCCGAAAATCTCGATGCCCGAAACTTCGCGGGCGAAGGGCGCGCATTGCAGGACACCGGCGGTGGCGGGAACGGCAGAGAAGGCACCGAGCGCAAGCATGGCGGCTGCGAACAGCGCGCGAAAACCACCGATCATTCCTTGCGACCCCCGACTTGTAGGTAGGTATAATCCCCGATGACCTCCTTAGGGCAGACGCCGTTCGTCTTGAAAACCGCCGAGCGATGAGTCGTTGCTGCGATGCGTCATGCTGCGGAACGAAAAACATGCCCGGCCGTTACATGGAGCCGGGTTGCACCGTTCAACTCGTTGAAAAGACTATCTTCCGTGCCGGTCATCCAGACCTGGCCGCCGGTTTCACGCAATCGGTCGAACAGCGCAGCTCGTCGCGACGGGTCGAGATGCGCCGCCACTTCGTCGAGCAGAAGCACCGGCGGCTGGCCGCGATCGGCCGACACCAGAGCCGCATGCGCCAGCAGGATCGAAAGCAGCAGCGCCTTCTGCTCGCCGGTCGAACAGAGCGCCGCCGCCTGATTCTTGGCGATGTGGATGACATCCAGATCATGACGATGCGGCCCCGACAGGGTACGGCCGGCCGCGGCATCACGTCGCCGCTCGCGGGCAAGCCGCTGGCCGAGCGGTTCGTCGCTGGCGCCATCCTCCTGCGCGATTCGGATGAGGGGCCGGGCAAAGGGCTCGTCGGGCTGATCGACCAATTGCCGGTTGAGGCGCGCGACCAGATCGGCGCGGGCGGCAGAGAGCGCCGTGCCATGCTCGTCCATCTGCGCCTCCAGCGCGCCGATCCAGGCCGGGTCCGCCCGGCGCAGATCGGTCAACAGCCGGTTGCGCGCCCGCATCGCCGCTTCATAGCGGGCGCTGTGCGCGGCATGGCCGGGATGGAGCGCCAGGGTGAGGCGATCGAGGAAGCGACGACGACCGCCAGGGCTGTCGAGGAACAGCCGGTCCATCGCCGGCGTCAACCAGACGATCGAGAGATGATCGGCCAACGCATTGGCGGACGAGGCGACCCCGCCGATCCGCACCTGCCGCCGGTCGGGCGCATCCGCACTGACGCCGGTGCCGAGCACCACGCCATCCACCTCCGCCGCGATACCGAAGCTGCCGCCGCCATCCTGCCGCGCCATCGCCCGCAGCGCCGCGCCGCGTAGCCCCCGGCCGGGCGCCAGCATCGATACCGCTTCCAATATGTTGGTCTTGCCCGCGCCATTGTCGCCGGTCAGCAGAACGAATGGCTGGTCGGGCACGATCAGCGCGTCCGCATGGTTGCGGAAATCACTCAGGGTGAGGCGGCCGATCATCGCGCCGCTGTAGCGAGGACTGCGCGCCGGGGGAAGCGGTTCAGGCCGCCGGGGTGCAGCGCTTGCGCACGATCGCCGTGCCGTCATTGGTGATGGTAAGCTGCTGCCCATCTGTCGAGGGACGCAGCATCAATGTCCGGGTCCAGCTTTCGCCCTCCCCCGTGAAATTGGCGACGACCGCCAGCCGCCCCTCCCCTTCGCGCGTGACACGCTGCACAGTGCCGACGCTTTCGTGGAAGATCAGGCTGGCCGCCGTCAGTTCCAGCGCCTGGGCCGCCGCCCGGTCGCCGCAGCGTTCCTTGGTGCCGGTCCAGCGCCCCTGCAGCGCGATCGGGATCGCATTGGCGTGGAGCGCGTCGCCCTTGGCCACGGGCAGGTCGGGCGCGGGCTCGACCGGGGTGATGGCATTGGCGCCGGGCGGGACATCGCGCGTGCTGGGCAAGGCCTGGTCCAGGATGTTGGTGACCATGCCGGACTGATTCTGTTCCTTGCTGCCGCAACCGGCGAGCAGCAGCAGCGGAAGGGCGAGGAGGAAATGGTTACGCATGCGATGCCAACCCGGCAGGGCGGCATCGGGTTCCCCCAACCCTCGCGTGACCGGCTATCGCGGCCATGCTATCACCACAGAGACAATCGAGGAGGGATGCCATGCCGGTCCTGGGAATGGGCGGACTTTTCTTTCGCGCGCGTGATCCGGCTGCGCTGTCCGCCTGGTATCGCACTCATCTTGGCGTCGGCGGCGGACGCAGCGCCGATCCCGACATTCCGGCGGTCAACGAATATGTCTGGCAGACGCTGGGCGGGCCAATGGTCTTTTCGCCGTTCAAGCAGGACAGCGACTATTTCGCCGCCGACAAGAGCTTCATGATCAATCTGCGCGTGTCCGATCTCGACGGGCTGCTGGCGGACTTGCGCGCGGCGGACGTTGAGGCCATCACCAAGCCCGAATGGGATCATCCCGATGTCGGGCGTTTTGCCCGCATCCATGATCCCGAGGGCAATGCCATCGAATTGTGGGAACCGCCCACCCCCGCCGCCTGACCGACCCATGGGAGCTAGATTATGAAGAACGCAAAGATCATCCTGGCCCTGGCGGCCGCAGCCCTGGGCACGCAGGGCAGCATGGCGGCACTGGCGGTGGGCGCCAAGGCGCCGGAATTCACCACCCGCGGCGCGCTGGCCGGCAAGACCTTCACCGTCACCCTGTCGCACCAGTTGAAGCGCGGGCCGGTGGTCCTCTATTTCTTCCCCAAGGCCTTCACGCCGGGCTGTTCGGCCGAGGCGCGCGAGTTCGCGGAGAATATCGACAAGTTCAAGGCGGCCGGCGCCACCGTGATCGGCATGTCGGCCGATCCGGTCGATGATCTGGTCGCCTTCTCCACCAAGGAATGCGCCGGCAAGTTCGCGGTCGCGTCGGCCGGGCCGAACATCGTGTCGGGCTATGATGTCGCGCTCAAGATGCGGCCGGGCATGACCGACCGCACCTCCTATGTGATCGCGCCCAGCGGCCGCATCGCCTTCGTCCATAGCGAGATGAGCTATGCCGGCCATGTGAAGAGCACGCTGGCTGCGGTCGAGGCGATGAAGCAGAAATGAGGCGCAACGGCGAAGGGGTGCCGGTCACCCCTTCACATATTTGTCGAACCAGCCCAGCGTTTCGTTCCAGGCGGATTTCGCCGCTGCTTCATTATAGCTGGGCCGATAATCGGCCATGAAACCATGGTCGGCGCCGGCATGGACCGTGATCGCATCGGGCGGCGACTTGCCCGCCACCTTGAGCGCGGCGCGCATCGCCTCGACATCGGCCTGGGGTATGCCCTTGTCGAGTTCGCCATATTGGCCGAGCACCGGTGCCTTGAGCTGCCCCGCCTCCTCGATCACAGACAGGGTCTGCAGGTCGTTCTTCTGGGTCACGAGTCGGCCGTAGAAGGCGACGCCAGCATCGAGCGCGGCGCTGTGCGCGGCATAGAGCCAGACCACCCGGCCACCCCAGCAGAAGCCGGTAATGCCGCGCCGCGACGCGTCGCCGCCATGGGTGCCGGCAAAGGCATAGGTGGCATCGATGTCGGACAGCACCTGCGCGTCCGGTGCCTTGCTGACGATCTCCGCCACCAATTGCTTGAAGTCGCTGACCTTGGTCGCATCGCCATGGCGGGCGAACAGATCCGGCGCGACGGCATGATAGCCCGCTTTCGCGAAACGCCGGCACATGTCGCGCACCCATTCATGGACGCCGAAAATCTCATGCACGACGACGATCACCGGCGCCTTCTTCTTGCCCGACGGCCGGGCGACGAAGCCGGGCATGGCGAAACCGTCGCTGGTCGGGATCGAGACCGCTTCCTCCACCAGCCCGTCGGCCGAGGTCTGGATGGTGCTGGCCGCGACCGGCTGGCAGGCGGCGGCAAAACCGGCGGCAAAGGCGCCGCCGGCCAGGATGTGACGCCGGCTGAGCCCGGTCGAGGCGATCCAGTTGCGATCCTCCGCCAGCCGCTCGACGGGGGACGGCACATCATCGCGATCGGTGGTCATCGGCGCTCTCCTGCTGTGGACGGGCGCAGACTAGCCCAAGCCCACGGTCGCGCAAGCCGACGGGACAATCCCATGACGCCATCGCTGCCATCGCCGCTTCGATCGGCCCAATTTTAGGCGAGACACAGGAAATATGGCAGCTTGTCCGCAGCTTGCGGCAGACTTGATTTCGATCAGCATGATTTTTCGGAACATCGCCGCACCGGCCCAAGTTGAGCGCAGGCGGGTTACGATGCCCGTTAGGAGAGTGTGAGATGGCAAACCAGAACCAGAATCCCGGTCAGCAGGGCGGTCAGCCCGGCAAGCCCGACCAGCAGAACCAACAGGATGAACAGCGTCGCCAGCAAGGCGGCGGCCAGCAGGAACGCCGCGACAATCAGGATCGCGAGCAGCGCTGATCCCTTCATGCATCCCATAGCATGAGCTGGGGCCGTCCCGCCGGGGCGGCCCTTTTTTTGGGGGCGCCAGACATGGTGAAACGGCGCCCCATGCCTGAACATCGCGCCATCGCGCTTGGCATCGCCATCCCGGCAGGATAGCGCCTGCGCCATGACCGCCCCCGCCCATCCGCGCCGCACCGCCGCCATCGCCTTCATCCTGGTGACGGCGCTGCTCGATGTCATGTCGATGGGCATCGTCATTCCGGTGCTGCCGCAGCTGATCGAGACATTGTCCGGCTCCAGCACCAGCGCGGGCCTGTGGAATGGCCTGTTCGTCGCGCTCTGGGCGGCGATGCAGTTTCTCTGCTCGCCGGTGATCGGTTCGCTGTCCGATCGCTTCGGGCGCCGGCCGGTGATCCTGATCTCGGTCGCGGGGCTGGCGCTCGACTATGTGCTGATGGCGCTCGCGCCCAATCTCTGGTGGCTGGCGCTGGGCCGCATCCTTGCCGGCATCACCTCGTCCAGCTTCACCTCCACCTTCGCCTATATGGCCGACATCACCCCGCCAGAGGGCCGGGCGCGCGGCTATGGGCTGATCGGCGCGGCGTTCAGCGCGGGCTTCGTCGCCGGGCCGCTGCTGGGCGGGGTGCTGGGCGAGATCTCGCACCGTGCGCCCTTCTGGGCGGCGGCCGGCCTGTCCGGCCTCGCCTTCCTCTATGGCCTCGTCGTGCTGCCCGAATCGCTCGCCCCGGCAAAGCGCATGGCCTTCAGCTGGCGCCGCGCCAATCCTTTCGGCGCGCTGCAATTGCTGCGCTCGCACCCCGAGCTGTCGAGCCTCGCGATCGTCAATTTCCTCCTCTATTTCGCCCATCATCTCTTCTCGGCCGTGTTCGTCCTCTATGCCGGCGACCGCTATGGCTGGGGCGCCTGGCAGGTCGGCACCCTGCTGGCGATGGTCGGCCTGCTCGACATGGCGGTGCAGGGTCTGCTGGTCGGTCCGGTGGTGAAACGGCTGGGCGACCGGACGACGATGGTCGTGGGCCTCGGCTTCGGCGCGGTCGGCATCGCCGCCATGGGCCTGGCGCCCACCGGCTGGCTGTTCGTCGCGGCCATGTTCCCCAATGCGCTCTGGGGCCTCGCCATGCCGACCATCCAGTCGCTAATGACGCAGCGTGTCTCCGAAAGCGAACAGGGCCAGTTGCAGGGCGCCAACAACAGCGTCGGCGCGATCGCCGGCATCGTCTCCCCGCTCTTCTTCGGCGCGGTCTATTCCGCCTCGGTCGGCACCCGCCCGATCCTGCCCTTCATCGGCAGCGCCTTCCTGATCGCGGCGCTCGTCCTCGCCGGCGCCGCCCTGCTCGGCCGCGCAGCGGGACGCAAACAGGATGGTCCTGCGCCGGCCTAGAGCATTCTGAAGTCGGCTGGAACAGCCGACGACTCGCAGAATGCGGCAAACAAAAGGAAATCAGAGCATCATCCGATTTACCCTAATCGGATGATGCTCTGAACCGGGAAAACTGGACATATCGGGGCGGTGCGACTAACCGGGCGCGAATCCCTTCCACCGCTCGACATAAAGGCGATTCGATGACGCTGCCCCTTCAGGATTCCATCCTTATCGTGGACTTCGGCAGCCAGGTGACTCAGCTCATCGCCCGGCGCGTGCGCGAAGCCGGCGTCTATTCCGAGATCGCCCCCTTCACCCAGGCCCAGGCCGCGTTCGACCGCATGAAGCCCAAGGGCATCATCCTGTCCGGTTCGCCCGCCGGCGTGCCGGAAGAAGGCAGCCCGCGTGCGCCCCAGGCCCTGTTCGACGCCGGCGTGCCGATCCTGGGCATCTGCTACGGCCAGCAGGTGATGAGCCATCAACTGGGCGGCGAAGTGCGCCCCGGTCACGAGACCGGCGAAGGCGGCGAATTTGGCCGCGCCTTCCTGACCGTGACCGAACCATGCGCCCTGTTCGACGGGCTGTGGGAAGTCGGCGAACGGCATCAGGTGTGGATGAGCCATGGTGACAAGGTCACGAAATTCGCGCCCGGCTTCAAGATCGTGGCCGTGTCGGACGGCGCACCCTTCGCGGTGATCGCTGACGAGGAACGCAAATTCTACGGCACGCAGTTCCACCCCGAAGTCGTGCATACGCCCGACGGTGGCAAGCTGATCGCCAATTTCGTCCGCCATGTCTGCGGCCTCGCCGGCGACTGGACCATGGCCGAATTCCGCCAGGTCAAGATCGCCGAAATCCGCGAACAGGTCGGCAATGGCCGGGTCATCTGTGGCCTGTCCGGCGGCGTCGACAGCGCGGTGGCCGCCGTCCTCATCCATGAAGCGATCGGCGACCAGCTGACCTGCGTGTTCGTCGACCATGGCCTGATGCGGCTGGGCGAAGCCGAGCAGGTGGTCAGCCTGTTCCGCGAACATTATGGCATCAAGCTCGTTCATGTGAACGCCGAGGAACGCTTCCTGGGCGGCCTCGCCGGCCTCACCGACCCGGAAAAGAAGCGCAAGTTCATCGGCGGCGAATTCATCGCCGTGTTCGAGGAGGAAGCCGCCAAGATCGGCGGTGCCGACTTCCTGGCGCAGGGCACGCTGTATCCCGACGTGATCGAATCGGTCAGCTTCACCGGCGGCCCTTCGGTCACGATCAAGTCGCACCACAATGTCGGCGGCCTGCCCGAACGCATGAACATGAAGCTGGTCGAGCCGCTGCGCGAACTGTTCAAGGACGAAGTCCGCGTGCTGGGCAAGGAGCTGGGCCTGCCCGACATTTTCGTCGGCCGCCATCCCTTCCCTGGTCCCGGCCTCGCCATCCGCATCCCCGGCGAAGTGACCAAGGAACGCTGCGACATATTGCGCAAGGCAGACTTCATCTATCTGGAGGAAATCCGCAACGCCGGCCTCTACGACGCGATCTGGCAGGCCTTCGCCGTGCTGCTGCCGGTCCGCACCGTCGGCGTCATGGGCGATTACCGCACCTATGACAGCGTCTGTGCCGTGCGCGCGGTCACCTCGACCGACGGCATGACCGCCGACATCTATCCCTTCGACGCCGCCTTCCTCAGCCGCGTCGCGACCCGCATCATCAACGAGGTCAAGGGCATCAACCGGGTGGTCTACGACTACACCTCGAAGCCCCCCGGCACGATCGAGTGGGAGTAAAGCCGAAATAGCGAATGTCCGGGGGACATTCGCCGGCTTTACTCGGCCGCGCGAGCGGCCGTGGGTATCGAACTCAATCGCCGTCCGGGGGACGGCGATCCGGTTTATTCGGCACCGCAAGGTGCCGCACCGCTTAGACCCAGTTG
>NZ_NOIW01000140.1:0-10949 GCF_002708645.1 Sphingobium sp. IP1 | reverse complement strand
CGCCTTCTCGCCGTGGCTCTACAAACAGCGAAACCTCGTCGAACGATTCTTCAACCGCATCAAGCAGTTCCGTGGCATCGCCACCCGCTATGACAAAGACCCTGCCAACTTCCTCGCAGCCATCAAGCTCATCTGCGTGCGCATCTGGTGCAGTGCGTAATGAGTCTACGCGCTAATTCCAGGGTGGCTTACGCTGTTGTTGGAAGGCTGACGAAATCGAACGGCTCACTCCTGAGAAGTGGAAATCGAAGTTAGAGCGCTTCGTAAGGGTTGAAATTGGCAGCATATCAACATCGAACCAATGGTCGTTGTGAAAACGTACCTAAACAATGGTAGCGCTATCTAAAATTTGTTGCATTACCGCACTCGTCCACGCACAATCAGTCCATCAACGAGCAAAGCGCGCTTTTATAAGGCTTTGCCGATAGGAGGGATATGTGATGCCGCTTCAAAGCGGAATGCTGACAAGCCTGTTGTGTGCTGTCTCTCTGATCTGCGGGTATGGCGCCGCGGCGGAGACAGCTTCCTCCGCATCCACCTACAGCAACCCCATCCTCTACGCCGATTATTCCGACCCCGACGTCATTCGCGTCGGACAGGATTATTACATGGTGGCATCGAGCTTCCATTTCTCGCCCGGCATCCCGATCCTCCATTCCCGCGACCTGGTCCACTGGTCGATCCTTGGCCATGTCTTGCCGCGCCTGCCATTCGCGCCCGAATATGACATGCCCGGCCCCCACAGCCTGACCGACGCGATTTCCAAGCCGGTCGGCGGCACCCGCTATGCCGGCGGAGTCTGGGCACCGTCGATCCGCCATCACGCCGGCCTGTTCTACGTCTATTGGGCGACGCCGGACGAGGGCATCTTCGTGGCCACTGCCAGCAAGGCGGAAGGCCCCTGGAGCGCGCCGGTCAAGGTGATCGACCAGCCGATGCTGGAAGACCCCTGCCCCTTCTGGGACGATGATGGCCAGGCCTGGCTGGTTCATTCCCGCCATGGCGCCGGGCCATTGATCCTCCATCGCATGAGCGCGGACGGCAAGAGCGTGCTCGATGGGGGAACGGTGATCGTCGAGGACAAGCAGAATCTGCCGATCCTGGAAGGCCCCAAATTCTACAAACGCAACGGCTATTATTATATCTTCGCGCCCTATGGCGGCGTGGAGAAGGGCGCGCAGGTCGCTCTGCGCGCGCGCGACATTCGCGGCCCCTATGAAGCGAAAACCGTGCTGGCCCAGGGCAGCAGCGCCCTGCAAGGGCCACATCAGGGTGGCTCGTTCGAAACGCCGTCGGGCCAGGGCTGGTTCATCCATTTCAACAGCAGCGGCGCCTTTGGCCGCATCACCTATCTGGAGCCGCTCAAATGGGTCGATGACTGGCCGGTGATCGGCGACCTGCGCCCCGGCACCGATGTCGGCCAGCCGGTCGAGCATCATGCCATGCCGGACACCGGGTCGCCCCCAACGCAGGATCGGCTCCAGGACACAGATGCTTTCGGCAGCGCGAAACTGGGGCCACAATGGGAATGGAACCATAATCCGGACGATGATGCCTGGAGCCTCACCGCACGCCCCGGTTTCCTGCGTCTCCACGCCCTGCCCGCCGACCATCTGGTAACTGCCCGCAACACGCTGACCCAGATATTGCAGGGGCCGAGCAGCCGGATCACGACCCGGATCGAGATCGACCGGATGATCGATGGCCAGCGGGCGGGGCTTACCCTGTTCGGCGTGAAGCCTAGCTGGATCGGCATCGTCCGGAAGAGTGGCAAGACACACCTGACCCTGGCGTCGGCCGGGGAGGAAACCACCGGCCCTGCCCTCACCGGCTCCTCCGTCGACTTGCGGGCGGAGGTCGGCGCGGACCAGACGGTGCGCTACAGCTACAGCCTCGACGGCCGCGCCTTCCTGCCGTTCGGCGATGCCATTGGCCTTGCCCGTTTCTCCTGGTGGAAAGGCTCACGGCCGGGCCTGTTCACCTTCACCCGCGGCGGCGCGGGTGGATCGATCGACGTGGATTGGGTCCGGGTCGATCATCCCGCGCCGGTCGCGCCTTAAAGCCAGCTCTCAGGGGATATAAATGGATCGACGTTCCTTCCTGCTCACCGCCGCGAGCGGCCTTGCCAGCGCTAGCGCAAGTCGAATGGCCTATGCCGAACCGGCTGCCGATGCGCCGCGTTTCAACACCGCCAACCGGCTTTGGCAGGCGGCCTATGACAAGGCGCTGGCGGTCTTGGCCGCCAACGTCCAGGTCATGCCCTATGTCAGCAAGCCGGTGCTGATCGAAGGCGCCGTCTATCAGGGTATCTGGCAGGAATGCGGACCGCACGAGGCACTGGTCTATCGCAAGTTCCGACCGGACGTGGCCCGTAACAGCCATATGACCTTCTTCGAGTTGCAACGGGCGGACGGCCAGTTGCCCGCCAACAACAAGATCGTCGAAACCGGCTTTGGCCAGATCCAGATGGTCGTGCCGATCGCTGCCACCGCCTGGGAACTGGCGCGGGCGACTGGCGACAGCGCGCTGCTGGAGGCCAGCTACCACGCCTGTTCGGCCTGGGATGGCTGGCTGATGCGCTATCGCAATACGCGCGGCACCGGACTGGTCGAAGGATTTTGCACCTATGACACCGGCCATGACAACAGCCCGCGCTGGGCCGGCATGCCCAACCAGTGTCCGAACAAGGATGCCCGCACCCATCACCCCATCGCCACCCTACCTCGCCTGTGCCCGGACCTGTCCGCCACCGTTTATGGCGGGCGCAGGGCCTTGGCCGAAATGGCAAAGGCGCTTGGCAAGACGGACGAGTCCGACCGCTGGGCCACGCAGGCCGAGCATATTCGCGGCCTGATCCTCTCCAAACTCTATGTGCCGGAGGATGCGGCCTTCTACGATCTGGACGCGAAGGGCGATTTCGTGCGCGTGCGCTCTGACATTCTTTCGCGCGTCTGTGGCGAACATGTGCCCGACCAGGCGCTGTTCGACACGCTCTGGACCCGGCAACTGCATAATCCGGCGGCGTTCTGGGCACCCTATCCGCTGACGTCGGTAGCGATGGACGACCCTGCCTTTGTCGGATCGATCCCCGCCAATAGCTGGGGCGGCGCCACCCAGGCGCTGACGGCATTGCGCGCCGGCCGCTGGTTCGACCATTATGGCCGCACTGCCGAGTTCAGCCAGATGATGACCCCCTGGTGCGCGGCGCTGATCCGCGACATGACCTTCCGCCAGCAGATGGATCCACGCACCGGTGCCTTCACCCATGCCGAGGCCGCCGGCTACTCCCCCGCCGCGCTGGTGATGGTCGATTATAGCTGGCGGCTTGTCGGCGTCTGCGAGGAAGCCGACGATCTGCACTGGAATGTCCGTCCCGGCCATGAGGCCGCGCAGGCCACCCATCTGTCGATGCCGACCGATGCGGGACGCAGCGCCACCATGGTCTATCGCGCCGGGGGCGCAGACCTCAGCCTTGCAGGGGCACCCATCGGCCGGATCGAGGGCGGGGACGCGCGCCTTGTCACCGACAAGCAGGGCAAGCCACGCCATCTGATCGGTATCGAGCCACAGGCCCAGACGGTCCGCCTGCGCCTGGCGGGACAGCCGGTCCGGCAACTGACCCTGCACGCCAATGAACGGGTGACGCTGTGAACCGGGTGATCGACCGCCGCAGCCTGATCGCGGGCGCCGCTGCCCTGGCCCTGCCGGTTCCTGCCTGGGCACGGTCGGCAACCTCCCTCGCCCCGCTGGGCGCCGCCAAGGGCATCCGCTTCGGCAGCACGGTCGGCAAGGATAATTTCGCCGACCCCGGCTATCGCGCGCTCAATGCCGCGCAATGCGCGCTGGTCGTCCCGGAAAATGAAATGAAATGGTCGATCACGCGTCCCGATGCGCAGCATTTCGACTTTCGCGCCGCCGACCGGATCGTCGATTGGGCTGGTGCCAACGGCCTTGGCGTGCGCGGCCATACCTTGTTGTGGCACAGCGAGCGATGGATGCCGCAATGGGTGGCGGAGCATGATTATGGCCCCAATCCCAGAGCAGAAGCGGAACGGCTGCTGACCGACCATGTCGCCACGGTCGCCGGCCGCTATGCCGACCGGATCGACAGCTTCGATGTCGTCAACGAAGCGATCGATTCCGAAACCGGGGCGCTGCGCGACACCGCTTTGTCCCGGCATATCGGCGCGTTCGAGACCATCGATATCGCCTTTCGCACCGCGCGCGCGGCAGCACCCAAGGCCCAGTTGGTCTATAATGACTATATGGGCTGGCGCGCCGACGAGGGGCTGCACCGGGATGCGGTGCTGCGCCTGCTGGAACAGATGCGCAAGCGTGGCACGCCCGTCGATGCCCTCGGCATACAGAGCCATCTCGGCAGCAAGTTCAGCGACACGCCGACGGGCCTGGGATCGTTGGATGAGCCCGCCTTCCGTCGCTTCCTGGATCAGGTCACCGGCATGGGCCTTGACCTGCTGGTCACGGAAATGGACGTGCATGATAATCCGCTGCCCGGCGCCATCGGTCCGCGCGACGCTCAGGTCGCCGCCCATGCCAAGGCCTATCTCGACCTGATGCTATCCTACCCCCAGACGAAGACGGTAATGTGCTGGGGCCTGTCCGACCGCTATAGCTGGCTCAGCGGCATGCGGCTGCGGCCCGACGGCATGGCCAAACGTCCCTGCCCCTTCGATGCCGACTTCCGTCCCAAGCCCTTCCGCGATGCGATCGCGGCGGCTTTCGCCGCCGCACCGGACCGCAGAAGTTAAAAGTCGCCGGACAGCGGGCCGTCGCTCCGACGGTCCGCAATCCAGCGCGCACCGCTACTGCGGAAGCCGGTGACCCGGTCAAGCGACCAAGTCGTGCCACGCGGCGCCCGCAAACCGACAAAATCCGCATCCTGCACATCCTCCAGCCGGAAGGCCGCGCGCGGATCGGGCGCGGCCACCGCCACCTCGACATTGCTGAAGCGGATATTGCGCGCGTGGCGGACGAAGAAACCGGTGGCGGGCAGATCGCCAAACATCGTCGCTTCGGGATAGGCCAGTTCGGCCTCGGGCGGACGCACCTTGGCCATCGCCGCCGGCGCACCACCGACATGCTGGAAATGGCAGTCGGCAATCGAGACATCCTCGATCGGGTGATCAATCAGTCCCGCAATCACCGATGGCAGCATATTGGCGCCCGAACTCACCACATTCTGGATCAGGATGCGCTTCATCGTGCCGATCGGCACGCCCGCAGGCCCGCGCATCCGCTTGCCCAACCGCAGGAACAGCGGCGCGTCTATGATGCCCCGCATGGTGATGTTGCTGACCGTCACATCCTCGACCACCGCGCCATCGACCGTCTCGAACGCCAATCCCCGGCTATCCTCGAAGATGCAATTGCTGATCGTGATGTTGCGGAAGCCCCCATTGGATTCGGTGCCGAACTTGATCCGCCCGTGGATCTTGCGCGCGAAGGATGGCGGCATCTTGCGCCAGCTGCCGTCCAGCACCGATCCGACTTCATAATTACCGGTGACGAAACAGTCGGAAATGGTCAGATTTTCGGTGATGCGGGGATGACCCAGCGCATAGCTGCTCTTGGGACAGATGCCGTCGTCCCAGGGCGAATTGACGGTGCAATTGCTGATCCGCACATTGCGACAGCAGTCAATATCGAAGCCGTCGCGGTTGGTGTCCACCAGTACATTGTCGATGGTAAGATTATCGACCCCGGTGGCGAGCAACGCGAACCAGCCGCCTTCCAATATCCTGATGTCGCGCAACAGGACGTTGCGACAATTTTTGAGCGCGATCGCCTTGTTGCCGGTGCCGGGACCGGTCGGATCCTTCAGCCAATTATCCTTGCCGTCGCCCCGGCCCAGCCCCTTGCCCCAGATCAGCCCCGGACCAAGGATGGCGATGTCGTTCAGCCCCTCACCCCAGATCAGGCTGTTGCGCCAATGGCTATGCCCGAAATCCTGATAGGCGCCCCATTCCCCGATCGGCTCGGCATGGTCATAGCCTTGCGTGTCGGTCGGCGCGGCGGCCAGCAGGACAGCGCCATCCGCCAGGAACAGCGTGACCCGGCTCTTCATCCGGATCGTGTAGCTGGCATAGGAGCCGGCCGGGAAATAGACGGTGCCGCCACCCAGCCCGGCGACATGATCGATCGCCCTGTTGATCGCGCCGCTATCGATCGCCGTGCCATTGCCCTTGGCACCGAACTGGCGGACATCGACGATCCCGCCAACGGCCCCGGCAGCCAATCTCAGGCCCGCACCGGACGCGGCAAAAGCCGGTTGCGCGATCCCGGCCATGCCTGCCAATGCGCCGCCCTGCAGGAAGCTTCGCCGGTCAAAACCCATCATCCATCCCCTTGTCATGATGAAGGCGGGAACAGCCCAACTGTTCCCGCCCTCCTGTCTCGTTCTCAGAATTTCAGCGATGCGCCGATGAAGAACTCGGTCCCCAGCACGTCATAGGTCGCCGAGAAGGTGTTGGCATTCGGCCCCTGGGTGGTGACCGGCGGCTTGTTGTTGAACATGTTGTTCGCGCCGCCGAAAATCTCCATCCCGTCACGCAGCTTATAGTTGAACGACAGGTCGAAATAATTCTGATCGTTCAGCACCGGATAGGCAAAGCTGTCGAGGCTGGGTCCGTTCGCCGCCCCCTGACGATGCGGCACGACATAGCGGTCGGTCGTGACCTTGCCGATATAGCGATGCCGCAGGCTGAGGCTCAGATCCTCGACATTCCAGGTGATGCGCGACGTCGCCCGCCAGCGCGGCAGCGGCTGGCCGCAGGTCGGGCCATAGGCTCCGGCACATTCATTCTTGATGTCGGGCAACGCCGCGACCGGCGTGGACGTGAACTCGTCCAGATAGGTCAGGTTGCTGCTGATATCGAACGAGCTGGTGCTGCCCAGCCCTGGGAAGCCGAAACCGACGTCGAAGGAATAGCGCATCGCAAAGTCGATGCCCGACGTCTTGAGCTTGCCGGTATTGGCGTTGCGGATCTGCGCCACATAGGGATCGTTGATCTCACCCGTATTGGGATTGCGCACGATCGCCCGGCAGAACTCGCTATTGGCGTCCTGAATGACGGTATAGCAGAGATTGAGCGTGTTCTGCAGACCACCGCCCAGCGACGAGATCGCGCCGTCCAGCGAGATGTTGAAATAATCGACGCTGAAATAGAGTTTCGGTGCGAAGCTGGGCGTGAACACGGCACCGACAGTGAACGTGTCGGACTTTTCCGCGCCCAGATTGACGTTGCCGCCAAAGTCTGCCGGCATGATGTTGTTGGGCTGGACCGCGTCGGTGAAGACCGCGCCGGCTGGAACGCCCGTCGCGATGCAGACCGCGCGGACGGCATCGGTCCGCTGCGCCGCCGAAGCGCGCGAGGAACAAGGATCGGTCGCAACACCGACCACGCGGGTCACGCCACCGTAAAGCTCGTTCACATTGGGTGCGCGGATCGCCCGCTGATACTGGCCGCGGAAGGCAAGATCGCGGTTCACCCGCCAGTCGAGCCCGCCCAGATAGGTCCACTGACCGCCAATGCCGGACAGGCTATAGTCTGAATAGCGGAAGCCGCCATTGGCAATCAGGCTCTCCATGAACGGCGTGTCGTGGATCAACGGCACGCGCAATTCGCCGAAGATCTCGTTCACCGACACGCTGCCCTGGGTCGGCAGTCCGGGATTGAAACCGGCGACGTCGCCCGAGGCCAGGAAGGAGTCCGGCGTGAAGGTTGCACTGGTCTTGCGCCATTCATAGCCGCTGGAGAAGCCGATCGGGCCGGCGGGAAGCTGGAACAGGGTGCCGGTGACGCTCGCCTGTGCGACCTGCTGGGTGGCGATGGTCGAGTTGGTGGCGTTGATGCGGATCGCACTCGCGCAGGCTTCGGAAATATTCTGACCAAAGATGTTGCAGACCGGAGCAGCGCCGTTGACCGACAACAGGGCCGCCTGCAACCGGCTGCGCGAAATCGCATTCTGCAGCAGCAGCGTGTCTTCACTGCGGGCATAGGTGTAATAGGCGTCAAACTTGAGGTCGGTCAGGACATTGTCCGACACGCTCCCCAGATTGCCCTTGAAGCCCCAGGCGCCACGGAAGACATTACGCCGTTCGCTGGCCAATCGTGGCCCCACTTCCCGATAGCGGCGACCCGCGGTCAGAACCGCGAGGCCGTCCCCCGCGGTCGTCGTCCGCGTCGCGGTACCGCTGGTGACGGTGGTCGTCCCGGTTTCGGCTAGGTCGAGCTGGCGGAGCACTTCCTGCAACTGCGGTGTCAGATAGGGATTATTGACGTCGAACAAGGTGGGCGACCCGACATTGGTCGGCGCCAACCGGGCATTCACCACATTGCTGCTATAGTGAAGTTCCATATAGCCGGTGATATCATCGGTGAAATCATAATGGCCAAAGCTGTTGATCATCCAGCGTTTCTGCGGCTGGATCAGATAATTGTCGGGCCCTAGATTGAAATCATCCTGCGGCGTGATCTGTGGCCGGGCAACCGTGCCTTCATCGTTGAAGGTGAAGCCGCGCGAGGTCATCGCCGAAAGGCCTGCATTGGCATAGGCGGCATTGAGCGCCGCATTAGAGCCCCCCGCCGCCGGAATACCAGAAAAGCGCCCATTGGGGATGTCCCCGCTGCCACCGGCAACGAAGCCAAGCTCGCCACCGCCCGCGACGCAACCCAGGCCGGAGGCCGGCGTGAAGGGCGTACCAGCCCGGTCATGGCCGCCGCTGCCCGGCACGATGCATCCGTCGTTGAGCGAGTCATAGGCAAAGCTGCCGCGCTGGCCGCGCGTGATCGACCCGCGCTTGAGATAATTGCCCGACACGACCAGATTGCCGCGACCGTCGGCAAAATTGCCGCCCATCGTCAGGTCGACGGTATAGACGGGCGTCCCGGTGGGACGATCCATGTTGAGCTGGGCGCGCGCTTCCACGCCTTCGAAATCGTCGCGCATGATGAAGTTGACGACGCCGGTGATGGCATCGGAGCCGTAGACGGCCGACGAACCACCCGTCACGATTTCCGTGCGCGCAATCAGGCTCGACGGGATCGTGTTGAGATCGGTGACCTGCTCAGGGCCGTAAATGGCATAGCGCCGCCCATTGACCAGCACCAGGTTGCGGGTTGAACCAAAGCCGCGCAGATTGACGTCGGCAAAGCCGCCGGGAACGGTATTCGAGGTCGCGCTACCCAATTGCGAGCCGACCACCTGTGGCATCTGCGCCAGAGTCTTTTCGACGTTCACATTGCCCGAGAGCTTGATGTCTTCGGAGCCGACCACGCTGACCGGGGTCGAGGCATCGAAGCCATTGCGCGCGATGCGCGATCCGGTGACGACGATGTCTGCGGTTGCGCTATCCGAGCCGCCCTGCGGCCGCTCGGCAGCAGTGACAGCCGTCGCTTCGGCTGAATTTTGCGCCTGTGCCAGCGCTGGCACAGGCGGGCAAAAAATAAGCGCGGCTCCCGTCAGGAAACGCACGCGCAACGATTGTATCTGCTTCATTCGATCCTCCCCTTCTTTCTTGCAATGGCCAGTTGGAGCCTTGACCTGCTCCGCCGTAAATTGCTCGACACGCCTTAGTTAGCGCTATCATTGATGGCCGTGGATTATGCCTCTCCAACCCGCGCGTCAAGTCAAATAGATAGGCATGATGGTAGCGCGTGACAGAAGCGATCTGGCAGCATAGCCTCCGACCATGAATAGCAATGCTTCGTTCAACAATGGCCATGAGCCGACCATTTCTGACGTGGCGGATCGCGCCGGCGTTTCGATCCGCACGGTTTCGCGCGTCCTCAACAATTCGCCACGAGTCAGTGACGACACCCGCGAACGCATTGAACAGGCTATTGCGGCGCTGAACTTCAGGCCAAGCCTGCGCGCACGGGCGTTGGCGAAGGGCCGGTCCTTCCTGATCGGCATCGTCCATAATGATCGCAACGCTCTGGTCCTGGACACCGTGCAACGCGGCGTCGGACGAGAAGCGACACGGCGTGGCTATGAGGTCATCTGCCATTCCACGCCGCTGGAAGAAGAAGGCGCGATCGAGGATGTGCTTGCCTTTGCCCGCAGGTCTCGCATCGATGGCCTGGTCGTGCTGCCGCCCGTGTCCGGCATCATTGGCTTGCCCCAGGCCTTGCAAGCCGAACAGGTTGCCGCCGTGGCGCTCTCAGCCGTGCCGATCGATGGCTATGGCAGCGTCATATTGTCCCGCGAAGCCGATGCGGCCGGTGCGGTCGCGGATTATCTGGTCGCACTCGGCCACCAGCGAATCGCTATGGTCACCGGCCCCCAGTCGATGATATCCGCCATCGAACGACGTCGTGGTTTCATCGAAGCGCTCGACCGGAACAGAGTTGCCTTGCTTCATGAAATCGAGGGGGATTACAGCCTCGCCTCCGGCGTGGCAGCCGCCGAGCAGCTTCTGTCCCTTTCGCCGCTCCCGACTGCCATTTTCGCCGCCAATGACATCATGGCAGCGGGCGTGCTGAAGGTCGCATCGGAACGTCGCATCGCCGTACCAAGCCCGCTTTCCGTCGTCGGGTTTGACGGCAGCCTGGTTGCCGAATTGCTAACCCCCGCGCTGACCACCGTAGCGCGACCATTTGGCGAAATGGCCGAGACCGCAACCCACCAACTGATCGATCTTGTCGAAGGTCTACCTTTGCCGCAGGTAGCACCGCCCCCACTCCGATTAGTGATCGCTCAGTCAACTACCGCCGCTTTAATAGGAGACAGTCCGGAGTTCGGAATGACAAATTAGCGCGTAGACTCATTACGCACTGCACCAGATGCGCACGCAGATGAGCTTGATGGCTGCGAGGAAGTTGGCAGGGTCTTTGTCATAGCGGGTGGCGATGCCACGGAACTGCTTGATGCGGTTGAAGAATCGTTCGACGAGGTTTCGCTGTTTGTAGAGCCACGGCGAGAAGGCG